>NZ_JBBBEM010000069.1:0-9036 GCF_037154035.1 Kineococcus sp. G2
TCCAGCGCCGCAGCTCGGGCGGCGCGGAGCGCACGGTCTCGGGACGGGTGGGAGTGCTCACGGGGCGTCCTGCCTGCTGCTCGACGACGGAACCTGGGAGTGGCGCGGAGGTGGGGACGGCGCGGGGCGGGCACCGGCAGGTGCCCGCCCCGAGACCGCGGTCCTCAGCCGACGACCGAGGAGATGGCCTCCCCGAGGGCACCGGCCTCGTCGGGGGTCATCTCGACGACGAGACGGCCACCCCCCTCCAACGGCATGCGCAGGACGATGCCGCGCCCCTCCTTGGTGACCTCCAGCGGACCGTCCCCGGTCCTCGGCTTCATGGCCGCCATCGGCGTGCGTCCTCTCTCGTGGTCCTCGTGCGCCCGCCGGCCGCGACCGGGTGCCGCGGCGGCGTGTGTGCGTCCATCATCCCCCATGGCCACCTCCCGCCGCGCGACCGGGCGGGCGGGTCGCGCCCGCGCGCCCGCGCGAGCACCGCACGGCGCGGGCGACGGGCCCGTCACGGGCCGGTCACGGCGGCCAGTCCGCCGGGGGCGAGAACCGCCACAGCCAGGCGGTCCACACCACCTGCAGGGCCAGCGAGGCGACCACCCACGCCGTCAGCGCCCCGCGGCGGCGCGGGTGCAGCCCGACGAGCCCGCCGAGCGGGAAGAGGAACACCAGGTACCGGAACAGGCTGGTGAAGGGGTCCAGCACCAGCAGCAGGTACCCGGCGTACGCCAGGCACCAGGTGCGCAGCTCCGCGCCCAGCGCGGCGGTGCGGCGCCCGAGCAGCCAGGCGGCGAACGCGACCACGGCCACCACCAGCAGCACCGGCCCGGCCACCGGCCCCAAGACGTGGCGCGAGACGTCCCACCAGGGCCGCAGCCACACCACCTCCCCGCCGCTGCGCCAGGCGCCCATCGTGGCGGTGTAGGCGTCGGCGCGGCCGGTGAGCAGCGCCGCGGTCACCGGCCACAGCAGCCCCGCCGCGCCCGAGGCGCCCAGCAGCACCGCGCAGCGCAGCGCCTCGCGCCCGCGCAGCACCGCGCCGCGCCGGTGGCCGGCCAGCGCCCGCAGCAGCAGGTGCACCCCGACGAGCACCGACAGCGGCACCGCGACGGGCCGGGTCAGCCCCAGGGCCAGGGCGACGGCGGCCGCCGGCAGGTAGCGCTGCCGCTGCAGCAGCAGCAGGAACGCCACGAGCAGGGCCAGGGCCGGCCCCTCGGTGTACGGCACCTGCAGCACCGGCGAGGGCGGGCTGACGCTGAGGAGCACCGCCGCGCTCCACGCACCGCGCCGCGCGGCGCCGGCGGAGCAGCGCGCCGACAGCGCCCGCAGCAGCAGCGCGTGCACGCCCACGGCGGCCGCGGCGCCCGCGAGCAGCGAGACCAGCGAACCCGCCCAGGCGAACGGCAGGCCCGTCGTCATCAGCACCCGGGCCAGCAGCGGGGCCAGCGGGTAGAACGCCAGCTCGGACTGCACCGGTGCGCCGTCCTCGCCCAGCGGCACCGCGTCCGGGTAGCCGTCCTCGGCGATGGACCGGTACCAGGTGGCGTCCCACAGGACGAGCACGTCGGCGTAGCCGGGGTCGGCCGGGGTCCAGGTGCTGGGTTCCTGGAAGCGGGCCACCTCGGCCAGCACGAAGGCGCTGAAGAGCCGGGCGGCGGCGTACACGGCCAGCACCCGGACGGCGGCCGGCAGCCGCAGCCACCGCAGCGCCAGCCGCTGCCGCGCACCCAGCCGGAGCGGCGCGGTGCGGGCGGCCCCGGGCGCGGCGGGACGGGACGCTGCGGGACGGGACGCGCTCACCGGCGCCCCTCGAGGTCCGCGCGCGCCGCCCGCAGCACCGCGCCGAAGGCCGCGCGACCCAGCAGGGCGGGCAGCGGCCCGGCGAGCGCCGCCGCGAGCGCCAGCGCCGGCGGGCGCAGCAGGAGCCGCTCGGTCCACTCCACCCGGGCCCGGCCCGGGCCGCGCTCGCGGACCACGAGGTCGACGGTGCCGCCGAGCAGGGTGCCGACCTTGCGCACGCGCACCCGGCCCGGGCGCCCCGGCGCCGGGCGGGTGGTGGCGACGACGACCATCACGTCGTCCAGCGCGAACGGCCCCAGCCGGCTGACGCCCGCGAAGCGCTCCCCCGGCTCCCCCGGCAGCCCGCCGCGGCGCTCCACCGCGGTGGCCGGCACCCACCGCGTCTGCCGCGGCCAGTCGGTCAGCACGTCGAAGACGCGACCGGCGTCGGCGCGGTAGTCGGCGGCGGCGGTGAACACCACCGTCCGCTCCAGCACCCGCGGGTGCCGCCTCAGTCCTCCGCCGCGCGCCACGCCGCCAGCTCCTCGTCGCGCTCGCGGATCTCCTCGCGCAGCCGGTCCAGGACGGCGTCGACCTCGTCCATCCGGTAGCCGCGCAGCGCCACCGAGAACCGCACCTCGTCCACGTCGGCGGCCAGCACCGGCCCGTCCGGCAGCCCGCGGTGGGGCCGGGTGCTGGTCGCCGGGCCCAGCCCGCCGCCCACGCGGCCGGCGGCGACGGCGGCCGCGACCGCCGCGACGCCGACGGCCAGCAGCACCAGGAGGAGGACGGCGACGCTCACCCGCGCTCCCGGCGGTCGTCGGGGAAGTCCGCGAAGCTGCCGAGGATCTCGGAGCTGGGCAGGCTGATCCGCTCGCGCGGCGCGGACTCGAGGTGGTCCAGCGCGGCGGCGGGGTCGGCGCCCCAGTGCACGACCTCGAAGGCCAGGGGGCGGGCGAAGCCGCGCTCGACGAGGTCCTCCAGCCAGGTGCGCAGGCCCGCGTAGTGCCCGTCGAGGTCGAGGACGGCCAGCGGCTTGGTGTGCAGGCCGATGGTGCGCGCCACCCAGATCTCGAACAGCTCCTCCAGGGTGCCCAGGCCGCCGGGCAGCACGATGAAGGCGTCGGCGCGCGCGTCCATCTCGGCCTTGCGCTCGCGCATGTCGTCGGTGACGACGAGCTCACCCAGGCCCTCGGGCGGCAGCTCGACCTCCATGAGGGCCTTGGGCATCACGCCGGTGGTGCGGGCGCCGGCCGCGCGCGCGGCGGCCTCGGCGGCGCCCATGACGGAGGTGCCGCCGCCGCCGTAGACGAGGTCGTGGCCGCGCTCGCCGATGAGCCGGCCGACGGTGGCGGCCAGCTCCACGTGCCGGCGGTCGATGCCGCCGGAGGCGCTGCCGTACAGGCAGATCGTGCTCATCGTCAGACCCCCTCCCCCAGCAGCCACCCGCGCAGGACGCCCAGGCAGCGCTCGAGCTCGTCGACCCGGCAGCGCTCGTCGTCGGCGTGCGCGGTGGCGTTGTCGCCGGGGCCGTAGTTCACCGCCGGCACACCCAGCGCGGAGAAGCGGGCCACGTCGGTCCAGCCGAACTTCGGCAGCGGCTCGGTGCCGGTGCGGCGCACGAACTCCGCGGCGGCCGGCAGGTGCAGCCCGGGACGGGCGCCGTCGGCGGCGTCGGTGACGCGCACGTCGAAGCCGTCGAACACCTCCCGCACGTGCGCCTCGGCCTGCGCGGCGTCGATCGCGGGCGCGAAGCGGTAGTTGACCGTGACCGTGCAGCGGTCGGGGATGACGTTGCCGGCGATCCCGCCGCTGATGCCCACGGCGTTCAGGCCCTCCCGGAACACCAGGCCCTCCACCTCCACCTCGCGCGGGACGTACTGCGCCAGCCGCGCCAGGACGGGGGCGGCGGCGTGGACGGCGTTGCTGCCGCGCCAGGCGCGCGCGGAGTGCGCCGCCCTGCCCGTGGTGGTGACCTCGGCGCGCAGGGTGCCGTTGCAACCGCCCTCCACCACCGCCGAGGACGGCTCCAGCAGCACGGCGAAGTCGGCGGCGAGCGCCCCGGGGACGTCGCGCGCCAGCCGGCCCAGGCCGTTGCGGGCGGCCTCGACCTCCTCGTGGTCGTAGAAGACGAAGGTGACGTCGCGCTCGGGCGCCCGTCCCGCGGCGAGGGCGGCGGCGGTCTCGCGGGCCAGGACCAGCTGGACGGCCACCCCGCCCTTCATGTCGCAGGTGCCGCGGCCGACGAGCACGTCGCCGTCGACGGGGTGCTGCTCGCGGCGCACCGGCAGGTTGGGCGGGTCGGCCAGCGGGACGGTGTCCAGGTGCCCGGCCAGCAGGACCCGCTCGGGACGGCCCAGGACGGTGCGGGCGACGACGGCGTCGCCGTCGCGCAGCACCTCCAGCGAGCCCCAGGCGCGCAGGGCGGCCTCCACGGCGTCGGCCAGGGCGCGCTCGCCGCCGCTGACGGACTCGGTGTCGCACACCCGGCGGGTGAGCTCGACGACGTCGAGGGCGGGGTCGGCCAGGTCGTGGCCGGCCGGGACCGCGCGGGGCGCCGGCGCGGGCGTCGGGACGGGCGGAGGGGTCACGCCTGAACCCTAGACGGGAGGGCCCCGCACCGGTCGGGCGCGCGCCGCCGGGGCCGCCGCGCGCGGGTAGGGTCGCGGGCGTGAGCGAGCAGACCAGCCCCCCCGCCAGCACGCCCGGCAGCACGCCCGGCAGCAGCGCCGCCTCCCGGCGCGCGTGGGGGCACGGCCTGGCCACGGTCGCCGAGGACGGCACCGTGCTGGACGTCTGGTACCCGTTCCCCGCGCTGGGCGCGGCCTCCTCGGGCGAGGCCAGCTCGTACGGGGTGCCGGCGGAGCTGGCCTCGCTGGAGGACTCCGACCCGCACCGCCGGGTGCGCCAGCGGGTGGTGACCACGCAGATCGACCTGGACGTCCCGCCGGCGGACGCCGCCGACGCGTACCTGCGCCTGCACCTGCTCTCGCACCGCCTCGTCGCCCCGCACGGGCTGGACGTCTCGGGCGTCTTCGGGGTGCTGGCGAACGTGGTGTGGACCAACCACGGCCCGTGCGCGGTGGCCGACTTCGAGCGCACCCGCCTGGCGCTGCGCGCCAACGTCGGTCCCGTCACCGTGCTGGGCGTCGACAAGTTCCCGCGCATGACCGACTACGTCACCCCCACCGGGGTGCGCATCGCCGACGCGGACCGGGTGCGCCTGGGCGCGCACCTGGCGCCGGGCACCACGGTCATGCACGAGGGCTTCGTGAACTACAACGCCGGCACGCTGGGCGCCTCGATGGTGGAGGGGCGCATCTCCGCGGGCGTCGTGGTGGGCGACGGCTCGGACGTCGGCGGCGGCGCCTCGATCATGGGCACGCTCTCCGGCGGCGGCAAGGAGGTCGTGCGCATCGGCGAGCGCACCCTGCTGGGGGCGAACTCCGGAACCGGCATCTCGCTGGGCGACGACTGCGTCGTCGAGGCCGGCACGTACGTCACGGCCGGCACGAAGGTCACCGTGCTGGACGAGTCGGGCGCGGCGCAGCGCACGGTCGCCGCGCGAACGCTGTCCGGGGCCTCCGGGCTGCTGTTCCGCCGCAACTCCGTCAGCGGCGCCGTGGAGGCGCTGCCGCGGCGCGGGGTGCGCGTGGAGCTCAACGCCGCGCTGCACGCCAACTGACGGCGGTGCCCGGAACCCGCCGGCTCCCCCGCTCGCGGGCCGCGGCGAACCGCCGGGCCCGGCGCCTGCGGCCCCTCGTGGCCGCCGGCTCGGTGCTCGCCGTCGCGACCGCCGGGGTGGTGTGGCTGGTCGGCGACGACGACGCCCCCGTGGTGCGCGAGCGGTGCACCGCGACCGTCGACGGGGCCACGACGTCGCTGTCCCCGGAGCAGGCCGGGCACGCCGCCACGGTCGCCGGGATCGCGGTGCGCCGCGGCCTGCCGGCGCGGGCGGTCACCATCGGCATCGCGACGGTGATCCAGGAGTCGGGGCTGCGCAACCTCGACCACGGCGACCGCGACTCCCTGGGTCTGTTCCAGCAGCGGCCCTCGCAGGGGTGGGGCACCCCCGAGCAGGTGCAGGACCCCGTCTTCGCCACGAACGCCTTCTACGACGCCCTGGTCGAGGTGGACGGCTACCGCGAGCTGGAGGTCACCGACGCCGCGCAGCGGGTGCAGCGCAGCGCCTTCCCCCTGGCGTACGGCGACCACGAGACCGAGGCGAGGCTGATCGCCTCCGCGCTGACCGGGTACACGCCGGCCGGGTTCACCTGCAGCCTGCGGCGGGCCGAGCCGGACGCCCGGATCGGGGACGACGAGGAGCCGTCACCGGCCGCGCAGCGCCTGCGGGAGTCGATGGCCGTGCAGGTGCTGGGGACGGAACCCCAGGTGGTGCCGGGCACGGTCGGCAAGGAGCTGGAGCACGTCTTCGGCGGCGAGGACGCCGAGCGCCTGGCGTGGGCGGCGGCGAGCTGGGCGGTGGCCTCCGCCGACGACCTCGCCGTGGTGGAGGTCAGCGTGGCCGGCCACCGCTGGGACCGCGAGCGGTCCCGGCACGGCTGGGTCGCCGAGGACACCGGCGTGCCCGCCGGTGGTGTGCGGGTGCGCGTCGCCTGACGCGCACCCGCCGGCAGCACCGCCGTTCAGCGGGCGGGGACGTCCACGTAGTCGCGCGCGGCCTCGCCGACGTACACCTGGCGCGGGCGGCCGATCTTCGTGGCGGGGTCGTTGATCATCTCGCGCCACTGCGCGATCCACCCGGGCAGGCGGCCCAGCGCGAAGAGCACGGTGAACATCTTCGTCGGGAAGCCCATCGCCTTGTAGATGAGACCGGTGTAGAAGTCGACGTTCGGGTACAGCTTGCGCTCGACGAAGTAGTCGTCGGACAGCGCGATCTCCTCCAGGCGCATCGCGATGTCCAGCAGCTCGTCGCGCTTGCCGAGCTGGGACAGCACCTGGTCGGCGGTCTTCTTCACGATCGCCGCGCGCGGGTCGTAGTTCTTGTACACCCGGTGGCCGAAGCCCATCAGGCGCACGCCCTTCTCCTTGTTCTTCACCCGCGCCACGAAGGTGTCGACGTCCTCGCCGGAGTCGCGGATGGACTCCAGCATGTCGAGGACGGCGGAGTTGGCGCCGCCGTGCAGCGGGCCGGACAGGGCGTGGATGCCCGCGGAGACGGAGGCGAACAGGTTCGCCTGCCCGGAGCCGACGAGCCGCACGGTGGAGGTGGAGCAGTTCTGCTCGTGGTCGGCGTGCAGGATCAGCAGCTGGTCCAGCGCGCGCACCAGGACCGGGTCGATCTCGTACGACTCGGCGGGGTTGCCGAAGGCCATGCGGGTGAAGTTCTCCACCAGGCCCAGGCGGTTGTCCGGGTACAGCAGGGGCTGGCCCAGGGACTTGCGGTGCGCGTACGCCGCGATCGTCGGCAGCTTCGCCATGAGGCGGATCGTGGACAGCTCCACCTGCTCGACGTCGAAAGGGTTGAGGCTGTTGGGGTAGAAGGTCGACAGCGCGCTCACGGCGCTGGAGAGCACCGGCATGGGGTGCGCGTCGCGCGGGAAGGCGTCGAAGAACCGCTTGAGGTCCTCGTGCAGCAGGGTGTGGCGCTGGATGCGCTCGGTGAACGCGGTGAGCTGCTCGCTGGTGGGCAGCTCACCGTAGATCAGCAGGTAGCTGGTCTCGAGGAACGAGGACTTCTCCGCCAGCTGCTCGATGGGGTAGCCGCGGTAGCGCAGGACGCCGGCGTCGCCGTCGATGTAGGTGATCGCGGAGGTGCAGGACGCGGTGTTGGTGAAGCCGGAGTCCAGGGTGACCAGCCCGGTCTCCTTCATCAGGCTGGAGATGCCGAAGCCGGAGGCGCCCTCGGTGGCCGGCGTCACCGGCAGGTCCAGGTCGCCACCTGCGTGCTTCAGCGTCACGGAGTCCACCATGCGGCTGACCGTACCCGTCCGCGAGCGCCGTCCCCAACACCGGGGGCGGCCCTGCGCGGGATGGGCTTCGTCACACCTCCTCCACGCGCCCCACCCCGTCCCCCCGCCGGGTCGGGGCGCTCAGCCGAGGGCGGCCAGGCGCTCGGGCACCTGCGCGACGCGCTCGTCGGTGGCCGTCAGCGCGACCCGCACGTGCTGCGCACCGGCCGCGCCGTAGAAGTCGCCGGGGGCCACCAGCACGCCGTGCCGGGCCAGCAGGTCCACCGTGGCCCGCGACCCCTCGCCGCGGGTGCTCCACAGGTACAGGCCGGCCCCGGAGGCGTCCACGCGGAAGCCGGCCCCCTCCAGCGCGCCGCGCAGCACCTCGCGCCGGGCGCGGTAGCGCTCGCGCTGGGCGTCGACGTGGGCGTCGTCGGACAGCGCCGCCCGCAGGGCCACCTGCACCGGCCACGGCACGATCATCCCGGCGTGCTTGCGCACCTCCAGCAGCTCGCGCACGAGGGCGGTGTCACCGGCGGCGAACGCGGCGCGGTACCCGGCGAGGTTGGACTGCTTGGACGTGGAGTACACCGCCAGCAGGCCGGTGTGCTCGCCGCCGGTGACGCGCGGGTCCAGCACGGAGGGCACCAGCCCGCCGCGGGAGGCGTCGTGGCGCTCGTCCCAGCCGAGCTCGGCGTAGCACTCGTCGCTGGCGACGACGGCGCCGTGCTCGCGCGCCCACGCCACCACGCCGGCCAGCTCCTCGGCCTCCAGCACGGCGCCGGTGGGGTTCGACGGGGAGTTCAGCCACACCAGGCGGACGGCGTGCCCGGCGCGCCGGGCCTCCTCCAGCGCCGCCGCGCCGCCGGCGGGGTCGACGGGCACGGGCGTCGCCCCGGCCAGGCGGGCGCCGACGTCGTAGGTGGGGTAGGCCACCGCGGGGTGCGCCACGGCGTCGCCGGGCCCCAGGCCCAGCAGGAACGGCAGCCAGGCCACGAGCTCCTTGGAGCCGACCGTGGGCAGCACGCCGTCGGGGTCGACGCCGGGCGCGCCGCGGCGGCGGGCGAACCAGGCCGCCACCGCCTCCCGCAGCGCGGGCGTGCCCCACGTCAGCGGGTAGCCGGGCGCGTCGGCCGCGGAGCGCAGCGCGTCGGCCACCACCGCGGGGGTGGGGTCGACGGGGGTGCCGACGGACAGGTCGACGATCCCACCGGGGTGGCCCGCCGCCAGCGCCTTGGCACCGGCCAGCGAGTCCCACGGGAAGTCCGGCAGCGCCGCCCCGCGCCCGCGGCGGGCGGGCGGCGGGGTGCTCAGTGCTCCTCGCCCTGCGGCGGCAGCGAGGCCACCACCG
>NZ_JBBBEM010000070.1:0-14440 GCF_037154035.1 Kineococcus sp. G2
GCGGCGATCTTGCGGGCGCCGGCCACGGCCACGTGCGGGTACGCGGTGCCCTCGTCGCCGTTCACGCCGACGTCGATGACCTCCTTCACCCGCGGGTCCTCCTCCAGGTCGGCCTTGATGGCCTCCTTGTACGACAGGCCGGCGTCGTCGGCGGCCACGACGACGCGCCACTGCGGGTTCTGGGAGGTTTCGCTCACGGTGCTCTCCTCGTCCTGGGGCTCTCGGTGTCCACGGGGTTCAACACCGCTGCCGCCCCGGTGTTCCACCCGCCGCCCCTCCGCGGTGGGCGGCGGGTGGTGCACTGGTCCCGCACACCCGTCCCCACGTCCCGATGGAGGTCCCCCGTGCCGCCCGAGCCGCCCGCCCGTCCCCAGCGCCCGGCAGGCCCCGGTGCGCGCCCCGCCGGACCGGGGGCCCTGTCCGGGCTGCCGGTGGTGCGGTGCGAGCTGTACCTGCCGGGGCGGCCACCGCAGCGGGTGGACGCCCCGGGCGCCGCCCTGGACGAGGCCCGCGCCGGCGGCGGCTTCCTGTGGATCGGCCTGCACGGCGCCGACACCGGGCACCTGCAGCGGCTGCAGCGCCTCTTCGACCTGCCGGAGCTGGCCGTCGAGGACGCCATCACCGCCCACCAGCGCCCCAAGTTCGAGCAGTACCCGGAGCTGACGTTCGCGGTCCTGAAGCCGGTGCGCTACGTCGACCACGAGGAGGTCGTGGCCGTCAGCGAGGTGGCGGTCTTCCTCGGCGACGGCTTCCTGCTCACGGTCCGGCACGGCGAGTCCGGCGTCGTGGCCGACGTGCGCGCCGAGGTGGAGCGCGGACCCGGGGACGACCCCGGCGAGCACGGCTGCCCGCACGGTCCCGGGCACGTGCTGTACCGGCTGCTCGACCGCGTGGTCGACGGCTACGGCGACGCCGTCGAGGGCATCGCGATCGACGTGGAGGAGATCGAGGAGAAGGTCTTCGGCGGCGGGGAGGACGACCACTCCGAGCGCATCTACAAGCTCAAGCGGGAGGTGCTGGAGTTCAAGCGGGCCGTGGTGCCGCTCGTGGCCCCGGTGCAGCAGATCGTCGACGGGGGCCTGGGCAGCGCCGCGGACGGCGACCGCCCCTACTACCGCGACGTGCTGGACCACCTGCTGCGCGCCGCCGACGCCATCGACGGCTACGACCGGCTGCTCACCGACATCCTGCAGGCGCAGCTGACGCAGGTCGGCGTGCGGCAGAACCGGGTCAGCGCCCAGCAGAACGAGGACATGCGCAAGATCTCCGCCTGGGCGGCGATCGCCCTGGTCCCCACCGCGATCGCCGGCATCTACGGCATGAACTTCGAGCACATGCCCGAGCTGTCCACGCGGTACGGGTACTTCGTGGTGCTCGGCGTCATCGTGGCCGCCTGCACGAGCCTGTACCTGGTGCTGCGCGCCAAGGAGTGGTTGTGACGGCCGCCCGGCCCCGGTTCCCCCGTCGGTTACGCTCGATCCCAGCAAGGTGAGCCTGCCCTTCCCGATCGGAGCCCCCGTGTCCCTGCCCTCCCGCCGCTCCCTCCTCGCCGGCACCTCCGCCGCCGGGCTGGCGGCGCTCACCGCCTGCTCCTCGGAGTCCGGCACCGGCGCGGGCGAGGCCGCCACGGGCACGGGCGAGGCGGCGCGCACCGTGGAGACGCTGTTCGGCACCGTGGAGCTGCCCGAGGACCCCCAGCGGGTCGTCGCCCTCGGCTGGGGCGACGCCGAGACGTGCCTGGCGCTGGGCACCCAGGTCGTCGGCACCTCCGACTGGCTCGCGTTCGGCGGCGACGGCGTGGGCCCGTGGGCCGACGACCTCGTCACGCAGACCCCCGAGCAGCTCGGCACCCTGGAGCTCAGCTACGAGGCGGTCGCCGCGCTGCAGCCGGACCTGATCCTCAACACGCGCAGCGACAACGACCCCGCGAAGAACGAGAACCTCACCGAGATCGCCACGACCGTCGGCCCGCCGCCGGGCACGAGCATCCCCTACGGCACGTCGTGGCAGGACCAGCTGGCCCTGGTGGCCACCGCGCTGGGCAAGGAGGACCTGGGCGACGAGCTCGCCGCCGCCCTGCAGCTGCGCTTCGACGAGGTGGCCGCCGCGCACCCGGAGTTCGCCGGCAGGACCGTCACCGTGGGCACGTACTACTCCGGCGGCTGGGGCGCCTACGTCGAGGGCGACAGCCGGGTCGACTTCATGACGTCCCTGGGCTTCGTGCAGAACCCCGCGGTCCAGGAGCTGCCCAGCGACAGCTTCTCGGTGTCGCTGTCCGCCGAGCAGCTCTCCCTGCTGGACGCCGACCTCGTGGTGCTGTTCCCCATCGGGCTGTCCGCGGAGGAGATCACCGCCGACCCGGTGGTGCAGGCGCTGCCCGCCGCGCAGGACGGCCGCGTGGTCGTCCTCGACGACGCCGCGATCGTGTCCGCCTTCTCCAGCGGCACCACCCTGGGCCTGGGCTACGCGCTGGACGAGGCCGTCCCGCTGTTCGCGCAGGCGCTGGGCGCCTGAACCCGGCGGGGCCGCGGGCTCAGGCCGGCAGCAGCAGCCGGCCGTCCACGGCCCCCCGCAGGGTCCGCACCGCGACCGTGGCCCAGGCCACGAGCAGGGCCCCGTAGAACGCGACGGCGGCCACCGCGAGCAGCGGCAGCCCCGTGCGCTGCGCCAGGCCGCTGGTCGCCGTCACGACGGTGCCGACGGGGAACGTGAAGCTCCACCACGTCAGGCCGAACGGCATGCCGCCGCGGACCGCGCGGGCGGTGAGGACGGCGGCGACGGCCGCCCACAGCAGCGCGAAACCCCACAAGGGCACCCCGTACAGCAGCGCGGCCGCGTCGACCACCGCCGCGAACCGCTCCGGCAGCGCGCCGTGGCCGCTGCGGGCCAGCAACCCCGCCGCGGTCACCGACTGCCCCAGCGGGCCGAGCACCAGCCACAGCGCCGGCACGGCCGCCGCCGCACCGACCCCGTGGTGCGCCAGCCGCCCCCACAGCAGCGGCAGCACGAGCAGGCTGGCGAGCAGCGAGACGCCGAACATCGCCGCGCACACCAGCAGCAGCGTCCGGCGCGCCTGACCGTCCGGCAGGTGCGGCACCAGCAGCGCCCCGGCAGCCGCCGAGACCATCGGCGGCACCACCGGCACCAGCCACCCGGCCGACACCGGCCACCCGTCCGGCACCGCGCCGGGGCGGTCCTCGCGCCGGGTGAACGCGGTGCACGGCACCACCACCGCGCACACCAGCCCCAGCAGGGTGCCCGCGCCCCACAGCACCGCGCCGAGGACCACCGCGGCGTGCGGGCCCACGACGTCAGCACCGACCAGCAGGGCCCCGGCCCCCACGGTCACCAGGGCCATCGGGGGCGCGCCGTGGGTGTGGCTGACGACGGGGTGCGCCAGGTGGGCGCGCGCGGTGGCGGGGTGCCGGAGCCAGTGCGCCGCGGTGGCCACCAGCAGCAGCACCAGCAGCGCGGCGGCGAGCGACCAGACCGCGGCGGCGAACGCGCGCTGCCCGGGCACCTGCACGGGCAGCACGACGGCCGCGTTGGCCACGACCCCGGTGCCCATGACGCACGTGAACCACCCGGGCGTCAGGTGCGCGACGGCGTCCGCGGGCCGCTCCAGGGCGGGGAACAGCCACCGGGGGCGGGCGCCGGGCCGCTGCGGCGGGCGGGGCGCGGGGGCGGTGACGTCCGGGCGGGTCCTCAGGTCGGGCACCCCCTCACCCTCGTGCCGCCGGCACCGGACCGGTAGGGAGCGGCGGGTTGTGCACCCACAACGGGCGGTTGTGGGCGCTAGCGTGCCGGGGTGCTCTCCCCGCGCGTGCCCGACCTGGAGGCGCTGCAGCTGCTGGTGGCCGTCGCCACGACCGGCAGCGTGGGGGCGGCGGCGCGCGAGCTCGGCACCAGCCAGCAGGCGGCCAGCGCCCGCCTGCGGCGCGTGGAGCGGCTCGTGGGGTTCCCGCTGCTGGAGCGGACCGCGCGCGGTTCCCTGCCGACGCGCGAGGGCGCGCTGCTCGTGGAGTGGGCGCGCGACGTGCTCTCCGCGGCGGAGGTCCTCGACACCGGCGTCGCCTCGCTGCGCGGCGCTCGGCGCTCGCACCTGCGCGTCGCCTCCAGCCTGACGGTGGCCGAGCACCTGCTGCCGCGCTGGCTGGCGCGGCTGGCCGCCGAGCAACCGGCGACCCGCGTGAGCCTGGACGCGGTGAACACCGAGGAGGTGACGCGGCGGCTGCTCGCCGGCGAGGCGCACCTCGGTTTCGTGGAGGGCCCGCGGCTGCCGGCGGGCCTCGCCGGGCGCGTGGTGGGCCGCGACGAGCTGCGGGTGGTGGTGCCGCCCGGCCACCCGTGGGCGCGGCGCCGCCGCCCGCTGACCGCACCGGAACTGGCGACGGCCCGGCTGGTGCAGCGCGAACCGAGCTCGGGGACCCGCGCCTCGCTGGAGGCCGCGCTGGCCGCCACCCCACCGGGCCTGGAACCCGCCGCACCGCTGCTGGAGCTGTCCTCGACCAGTGCCGTGCGCTCCGCGGTGCTGGCAGGGGCGGGACCGGCCGTCCTGAGCGACCTCGCCGTCGCCGACGAGCTGCGCACCGGCCGGCTGGTCGCCGTGGCCGTGGCCGGGCTGGACCTCGGCCGGGACCTGCGCGCCGCCTGGCGCCGCGGCCAGCGCCCCACCGGCCCGGCCGCCGACCTGCTGGGCATCGCCACCCGCTCCCCCCGCTGACCGCCCTCCTCCCACGGTGATCAAGGAAGTGACAACTTCCTTGATCACCGTGGGGCGGGGTGGATCACCCGGGGGTGGGGCGGACGGGGGACCCCGGTTTCGCGTCCGCGAAGGAAGTGTGGTGAGGTAACCGACGGCCTGCTCGCCGCGGGCCCTCCGATCCACTCCTGCGAGGACGTTCGCATGCGCACCGCCGCCGATCTCCGGCTCGACATGGGCGCCGTGGACTACGGCATGCTCCTGTTCTACTTCGTCGTCGTGCTCGGCATCGGGCTCATCGCCCGGCGCCAGGTGCGCACCAGCCTGGACTTCCTGCTGTCCGGGCGATCCATGCCGGCCTGGATGACCGGGCTGGCCTTCGTCTCCGCCAACCTCGGCGCCACCGAGATCCTCGGCATGGCCGCCAACGGCGCCGAGTACGGCATCGGCACGATGCACTACTACTGGATCGGCGCCGTCCCGGCCATGGTGTTCCTGGGCCTGGTGATGATGCCCTTCTACTACGGCTCGAAGGTCCGCAGCGTCCCGGAGTACATGCGCCGGCGCTTCGGCCCCGGAGCGCACGTCGCCAACGCGATCGCGTTCTCCGTCTCCAGCCTGCTCATCGCCGGCATCAACCTCTACGCGATGTCGCTGGTCATCGAGGCCCTGCTCGGCTGGCCGTCCTGGTTCGCCATCCTGGTCTCGGCCGTGTTCGTGCTCGCCTACATCACCCTCGGCGGCCTCTCCAGCGCCATCTACACCGAGGTGCTGCAGTTCTTCGTCATCGCCGCCGGCCTCATCCCGCTCACCGTCGTGGGCCTGAAGGCCGTCGGCGGCTGGGACGGTCTGCAGGAGAAGGTGGCCGCCGGTGTCGGCGAGGGTCACCTGCACACCTGGTCCGGCACCGGCATCGGCGACGTCACCAACCCCCTCGGAGCCGACTGGCTGGCCCTCGTGCTCGGTCTCGGCTTCGTCGTCAGCTTCGGCTACTGGACCACGAACTTCGCCGAGGTGCAGCGCGCCCTGTCCGCGCGGAACATGTCCGCCGCCCGGCGCACCCCGCTCATCGCGGCGTTCCCGAAGCTGTTCATCCCGTTCGTCATCATCATCCCCGGGATGATCGCCGTCGTCACCGTGCAGGGCCTCGGCTCCGCGGGCGGCCCCACCTACAACGACGCGATCCCCGCCCTCATCGGCGAGTACCTGCCCACCGGCGTCCTCGGCGTCGCCGTCACCGGCCTGCTGGCCGCGTTCATGGCCGGCATGGCGGCCAACGTCTCCAGCTTCAACACGGTCTTCACCTACGACCTGTGGCAGGACTACGTGAAGCCCGGCATGCCCGACGGGTACTACCTGAAGGTGGGCCGGGCCGTCACCGTCGTCGGCGTCCTCACCGGCGTGGCCACGGCGTTCATCGCCGCCGGGTTCAGCAACATCATGAACTACATGCAGGCGCTCTTCTCGTTCTTCAACGCGCCGGTGTTCGCGGTCTTCCTGCTCGGTCTGCTGTTCAAGCGGATCACGCCGAAGGCGGGGCTGTGGTCCTACCTGGTGGGCCTGGCCGTGCCGGTCACCATCTACGTGCTCTACACCACCGACGTCCTGAGCTTCCGGTCCGCGCTGGCCGAGACGATGTGGGGTTCCATCTGGAGCTTCGTGTCCGTCGTCGTGGTGGCCGTGGTGGTCTCGGCCTTCACCCGGCCCAAGCCCGAGGAGGAACTGGGCGGGCTCGTCCAGGGCGTCGGCACCATCGACGTCGCCGGCGACCACGTCGCCGGCGACACCGCCTGGTACCGCTCACCCGCCCTGCTGGGCGCCGTGGCGCTCGTCCTGTGCGTCGTCCTGTACCTGCCGTTCCTGTGACCGTCCCGAACCCCGCCGAGGAGACGCCGTGAGCCAGCACGCGAACCAGCAGGCGAGCGATGACCTGTCCGGCCTCACGGAGGCCGACCGCCGCGCGGTGCGCTTCGCGCGCCGCTTCGACCTGCGCAACATCATCGGTGTCGTGTTCGCCGTGTACGGCGCCGTCCTGGTCGTCCTGGGGCTCCTCAACGGCGAGCAGGACCGCGCGCAGGCCGCCGGCATCAGCATCAACCTGTGGACCGGTGCGCCGATGCTCGTCGTCGCGGTCGCGTTCTTCCTGTGGGCGCGCCGCTCGCCGCGGCCCGTGAGCGAGCTCGTGCCCGGGCACGGGGAGCCCTCCCCCCGCGTCGAGTGAGCCGAACCCCGCGCTGAACCTCCCCGGAGCCCGGTCGCGCCGTCACCCGGACGGCGCAGCCGGGCTCCAGCGCCGTGCGGGGCGTGCCGATGCCGTGCGCAGCGCGGACGACCGGGTCACGCGTCCGCGGAAGGACGGGGAGGGACGGTGCAGGACCTGCTGGCCGTCGCGTTCACCGTCTCGGCGGCGCTCAGCGCGACCACGGCCCTCATCGCCTGGCACCACCGGCGCGCCACCCCGGCCGCCACCGCGCTCGCCGGGGTCTGCGCAGCCCTCGCCCTGTGGTCGGCCGGCAACGCGCCGGTCCACCTGCACCTGCCGGTGCTCGTGCACCGCAGCGCCACCTACGTCACGTTCGTCGGCGTCCTGGGGTGCGTGGTCGGCCTGCACCTGCTGGCGCGCACGATCGACGACCCGCACCACCGGCCCACCCGCCGCCAGGTGGCCGTGCTCACCGGTGTGCCGCTGCTCGTCCTGAGCGCCGTCGCCACCGACCCGTGGCACCACCTGTTCTTCACCTCGACCGGCTACGTCGGGGACCCGCCGCACTTCGCCGTCGTGTACGGGCCGCTGTTCTGGGCGCACACCGCCTGGTGCTACGGGGTGCTGGCCGTGGGGGTCGGGCACCTCGTGCGCGCCTGGCGCCGCTCGCACGCCGTCGTGCGCCGCCAGGTCACCAGCGTGCTCGTGGCCGCCTCCGCACCGCTGCTCGGCAACGTGGTCAACATCAGCAACCCGCACCTGTTCACCGGGCAGGACATCACCCCGCTGTGCTTCACGGTGACCGCGCTCGTCAGCGCCCGCGCCGTGCTGCGCCAGGGGTTGCTGCGGGTGGTGCCCGTCGCCCGCGAGGCGGTGCTGGAGACGGTCGCCGACGCGGTGGTCGTCGTGGACGCCGGCGGGGCGGTCGTCGACGTCAACGCCGCCGGGCGCGCGATGCTCGCCGGCGCCCGGCCGGACCTGCCCGACCCCGTGGGCCTGCCCGCCCGCTCCTTCCTCAGCGCCCGGGCGCTGGCGGAGCTGCCGGGCGGGCACGCGCGCTACGGCGTCGAGTACGTGCCCGGCCTGCACCTGGACGTGCGGATCACCGCCCTCACCGACGACCGCGACCGCTCCCTCGGCCGCGTCGTCGTCGCCCGCGACGTCACCGACCAGGTCGAGACGCACCGGCACCTGCAGGAGCAGCTCGCGCTCGTCGAGCGGCTGCGCGCGCAGCTGCAGGAGGAGTCCGTGCGCGACCCGCTGACCGGTCTGCACAACCGGCGGTTCCTGGAGCCGGCGTTCGAGGCCGCGCTGGAGGCGGCCGCGCGCGAGGGCACGCCCCTGGGGGTCCTGGTGCTCGACGTCGACCGCTTCAAGGCGGTCAACGACACCCACGGCCACGCCGCCGGCGACGAGGTGCTGGTCGCGATCGCCCGCACCCTGGCCCGCACGGTGCGGCTGGAGGACACCGCCGCCCGCACGGGTGGCGAGGAGTTCGTCGTGCTGCTGCCGGGTGCGGACGAGCCGGCGGTGCGCGAGCGCGCCGAGGAGCTGCGCGTCGCCTGCGCCCGCCTCGCCGTCCCCGTCGGCGACGGGCGGGTGGTGCGCCCCACCGTCTCCATCGGCACCGCCGTGCACCCGGGGCACCCGGGGCACGGCGCGGACGCGCGCTCGCTGCTGGCGGCGGCCGACCGCGCCCTGTACGCGGCGAAGGCCGCCGGCCGCGACCGGGTGGTCGCGGCCGGCGGCCTGCCGGAGCCCGCGGGCACGGGGTGAGCGGGGCGCCTCAGCGCGCGGAGCGACCGGTGCGCTCCGGCCGCCACACCACCAGCGCGGTGGAGCGCTGCGGCGACGGCGGGCGCTTGCCGACGGGGGTGGCGACGATGTCGCCGGCCATCCCGGCGGCGAAGATGCGGCGCGCCTGCTGGCGCACCAGGTCGATCTCGGCCTCCAGCGCCTCGATGCGCCGGCCCATCGCGGTGACCTGGTTCTCCAGCTCCAGGATCCGCTTGATGCCGGCGAGGTTCACCCCGTCCTCCTGCGACAGGCGCTGCACCTCGCGCAGCTGCGCGATGTCGCGCACGGAGTAGCGGCGCCCGCGCCCGCGCGCCCGGCTGGGCGAGACCAGGCCGAGCCGGTCGTACTGCCGCAGCGTCTGCGGGTGCATCCCCGCCAGCTCGGCGGCCACGGAGATGACGAACACCGCCGCGTCCTCGTCGTGGTCGTGCACGCCCTCCACCTCCCCGGTGTCCCGTCCGACCCCGCGGGGGCCGCGCCCGTTCCCGGGCACGGCCCCCGCGGACCTGCTCACGACCGCCGCGGTCAGCTGCGGGCGCGCTCGGCGAGACCGGCGCGCGGGTCCTCGCCGGCGGTGGCCTTCGCGAAGGCCTCCACCGCCTCGCGCACCGCGCCGTCCACGCGCTGCGGCACCACGACCTCCACCGTCAGCAGCAGGTCGCCCCGCTCGTCGCCGGCCCGCGAGCGCTTCACGCCGCGGCCCTTCAGGCGCAGCGTGCGGCCCGACGGCGTGCCGGGAGCCACCTTCACCCGGACGGTGGAGCCGTCCAGGGTGGGCACCTCCACGGTCGCGCCGAGCACGGCCTCGTCGAACGAGACCGGCAGCACCATGCGCAGGTCGTCGCCCTCCCGGGTGAACACCGGGTGCGGCTCGACGTGCACGGTGACGAGCAGGTCGCCGGCCGCACCGCCCGGGCCGGGCATCCCCTTGCCGCGCAGGCGCACCTTCTGCCCGTCCCGCACGCCCTGCGGCAGGCGGGCGTTGACGGTGCGGGCCGGCCCGCCGCGCGGGTCGGGGACCCGCAGCGCGACCGTGGCGCCGTCCAGCGCGGCGCGGAACGACACCCGCGCCGACGCCTCGAGGTCCTGCCCGTGCGCCGCCGGCGGCGGTCCGCCGAACGGGCCGCCGAACTGGCCACCCGCCCCGCCCTGCCCGAACAGCCCGCCGAGCAGGTCCTCGAACCCCGCCCCGGCGCCCGGTGCGCCGGCACCGCCGGGGGTGCCGAAGCGGACCCCGCCGGGGGCTCCCCGGCCCTGCCCGAACAGCCCGCCGAGCAGGTCCTCGAAACCCGCCCCGGCGCCCGGTGCGCCGGCACCGCCGGCGGAGAACCGGGCGCCGCCGCCGACCATGGCGCGCACGCCGTCGTACTGCCGGCGCTGCTCGGGGTCGGACAGGACGGCGTACGCCTCCCCGACCTCCTTGAACCGCTGCTCGGCCGCCGCGTCACCCGGGTTGGCGTCCGGGTGCAGCGTGCGCGCCTTCTTGCGGTACGCCTTCTTGATCTCCGCGGCGTCGGCGTCGTGGGAGACGCCGAGGACCGCGTAGAAGTCCTTCTCGGCCCAGTCCTGCATGCTCACCGGCGTCCCCTCCTCCCTCTGCTGTCGATCCTCGGAAACCCCGTGGAACTCACCCCTGCGGGTCGGCCACCGCGACGCGCGCCGGCCGCAGCACCCGCTCGCCGAACCGGTAGCCCGGCTGCAGGACCTGCACGCAGGTGGCGACCTCGTGCTCGTCGGAGTGGCTGTGCATCAGCGCCTCGTGCACCGCCGGGTCGAACGGCTCGCCGTTCTCGCCGTAGCGCTCCAGGCCGAACCGGCCCAGCGTCGCCTCCAGCTTCTCGGCGATCGCCGAGAACGGGCCGGTGAGGTCGCCGTGCTGGCGGGCCAGGTGCACGTCGTCCAGCACCGGCAGCAGCGCCTCCGCGACGCTGCTCAGCGCCGCGTTCTTCGCCACGTCCCGGTCGCGGTCGACCCGCTTGCGGTAGTTGGCGTACTCGGCGTTCAGGCGCTGCAGCTCCTCCAGGCGCTGGGCCGCGAGGGCCTGGGCGGCCTCGAGCTCCGCGTCGGCGGCACCGTCGTCCGGGCCGCCCACGGTCGGCGCGGGCTGCTGGGCCGGTGCCTGCTCGCCCTCGGCGGGCTGCTCCGCGGCGGGCGCCGGCTCGCGCAGCTGGCCCGTCTCCGGGTCGATGCGGCGGCGGTCGCGGACGACGGTCGGTTCGGGGAACTCCTCCGACATCACTTGTCCTTCTCGTCGTCGACGACCTCGGCGTCCACGACGTCCTCGTCGGCGGGCTTGGTGAAGTCGGGGCCGGCCGAGGCGCCCGCGTCACCGGCGGGGGAACCCTCGCCCTGCGCCTGCGCGTACATCGCCGAACCCAGCTTCTGGCTGGCCTGTGCCACGGCCTCGGTCTTGGCCTTGATCTCGGCCGCGTCCGTGCCGTTCAGGGCGCTCTTCAGCTCCGCGACGGCCTTCTCGGTCTCCTCCTTGCCGTCCGCGGGCAGCTTGTCCGCGTTGTCGGCGAGGAACTTCTCCGTCTGGTAGACGAGGCTCTCGGCCTGGTTGCGGGCCTCGGCCTCCTCGCGGCGCTGCTTGTCCTCGTTCGCGTGGGCTTCGGCGTCCTTGACCATGCGCTCGATGTCCTCCTTCGACAGCGCGCTGCCGCCGGAGATGGTCATCGACTGCTCCTTGCCGGTGCCGCGGTCCTTCGCCGACACGTGCACGATGCCGTTGGCGTCGATGTCGAAGGTGACCTCGACCTGCGGCACGCCGCGCGGGGCGGGCGCGATGCCGGTGAGCTCGAACGTGCCCAGCGGCTTGTTGTCGCGGGCCAGCTCGCGCTCGCCCTGGAACACCTGGATGAGCACGGACGGCTGGTTGTCGTCGGCGGTGGTGAACACCTCCGAGCGCTTGGTCGGGATGGCCGTGTTGCGCTCGATGAGCTTGGTCATGATGCCGCCCTTGGTCTCGATGCCCAGGGACAGCGGGGTGACGTCGATGAGCAGGACGTCCTTGCGCTCGCCCTTGAGGACACCGGCCTGCAGGGCGGCGCCGATGGCGACGACCTCGTCCGGGTTCACGCCCTTGTTGGGCTCGCGGCCGCCGGTCAGCTCCTTGACGACGTTCGTCACCGCGGGCATGCGGGTGGAACCACCCACGAGCACGACGTGGTCGATGTCGGCGAGCTTGACGTCGGCGTCCTTGATGACGGAGTGGAACGGCGCCTTGGTGCGGTCCAGCAGGTCCTGCGTCATCTGCTCGAACTGGGCGCGGGTGAGCTGCTCGTCCAGGTGGACGGGGCCGTTCTCCGTCATCGACAGGTACTGCAGGGAGATGCCGGTGCTGGTCGCGGTGGACAGCTCCTTCTTGGCCTGCTCCGCGGACTCGCGCAGGCGCTGCATCGCGATCTTGTCCTTGGACAGGTCGATGCCGTAGCTGCCCTGCACCTTCTTCAGCAGGTGGTCGACGATGCGCTGGTCCCAGTCGTCGCCGCCGAGGTGGTTGTCGCCGGAGGTGGCGCGCACCTGGATGGTGGAGAAGCCGTCCTCGTCCTTGCCGACCTCCAGGAGGGACACGTCGAACGTGCCGCCGCCGAGGTCGAAGACGAGGATGAGCTCGTCCTCCTTGCCCTTGTCCAGGCCGTAGGCGAGCGCGGCCGCGGTGGGCTCGTTGATGATGCGCAGGACGTTCATGCCGGCGATCTCGCCGGCCTCCTTGGTGGCCTGGCGCTGGGCGTCGGAGAAGTACGCCGGGACGGTGATGACCGCGTCGGTGACGGCCTCGCCCAGGTAGGACTCGGCGTCGCGCTTGAGCTTCTGCAGCACGCGGGCGCTGATCTCCTGCGGCGTGTACTTCTTGTCGTCGACCTCGACGGTCCAGTCGGTGCCGACGTGGCGCTTGACGGAGCGGATGGTCCGGTCCACGTTGGTGACGGCCTGGCGCTTGGCGATCTCGCCGACCAGGACCTCGCCGTTCTTGGCGAACGCCACGACGGACGGGGTCGTGCGCCCACCCTCGGCGTTGGCGATGACCGTCGGCTCGCCGCCCTCCAGGACGGAGACGACGGAGTTGGTGGTACCGAGGTCGATGCCGACCGCACGTGCCATGGTGGTGAATCCCCTCTTCGCTGTTGAGCCTTCTGCGCTCAAGTCTGCCGACCGCGCCGGATCTGTCAACCCGGGAGTCACCTCACTTGAGTCCACCCGGCTCAACTACCGGGGTGGCGCCCGTGTTCCCGTGCCCGCGGACCGGTTCGGAACCGGTCCGGGAGTGGGCTAAGGTCTACGAGCCACGCAGGACCGGCCCCGGCCGGAGCAGCGGGGCGTGCGGACGTAGCGCAGTTGGTAGCGCATCACCTTGCCAAGGTGAGGGTCGCGGGTTCGAGTCCCGTCGTCCGCTCAGCGAGCACCTCGGACGCCCCCGGGTCACCGGACCCGGGGGCGTCCGCCGTCCCGGCACCGGTCCCCCGGCGCGAACCCCCGGCGCAGTGGCCGCCACCCTCACTAGGGTCGGGCGGGTGAACTCCCCCGTGCGGCAGCTGCCGCTGCGCTTCTCCACCGCCTCCCGCGCCGGCGAGACCCACACCAACCTCTCCGCCGTCCGCACCGACGGCGAGCACCTGTGGGTCGCCGGCGACGAGACCGCCACCGTCGAGCGCCTCACCGCGCAGCGCTCCGCCGACGGCGAGGTCACCGGCTACGCCGAGCAGGTCACCGTGGACCTCGCCGACCTCGTCGACCTGCCGGCCGGCGCCGAGGAGGAGGCCGACCTGGAGGGCATCGCCCGCAACGGCCCCTGGCTGTGGGCCATCGGCTCGCACAGCCTCAAGCGCAAGAAGATCCGCGACCACGACTCGGACGCCAAGGCCCGCAAGCGCCTGGGCAAGGTCGTGCGCGAGGACAACCGCTACGTCCTGGTGCGCCTGCCGATCGACCCCGCCACCGGCCTGCCCGCGCGCCGCGTGGAGGTCGACGGCGAGGAGCTGACCGCCGCCGTGCTCGGCGCCCACGGCGACGCCCTGACCGACGCCCTGGACGACGACGACCTCATCGCCCCGTTCCTGCGCATCCCCAGCAAGGACAACGGCGTGGACGTCGAGGGCATCGCCGTGCACCACCGCGACGACGGCGAGCTGCGCCTGTACGTCGGCTTCCGCGGCCCCGTGCTGCGCGGCTGGGCCGTCGTCGTCGAGGTGCGCCCGGAGACCCACCCCGACCACCCGGACCGGCTGGAGCTCACCCGCTTCGGCGACGGCCCCGGCAAGGGCGAGCGCTACCGCCTGCACCTGCTGGACCTGGACGGCCTCGGAGTGCGGGACCTCTGCCCGCACGGGGAGGACCTGCTCGTGCTCGCCGGGCCGTCGATGAGCCTGTCCGGGCCGGTGCGCGTGCACCGCTGGATCGGCGCCTGCGCCGCGGGCGGCGCCGAGGTCGTGCGCCCCGACGAGCTGCCCGTGGTGCTGGAGCTGCCGCACGGGCGCGGCGAGGACCACCCGGAGGGCATCGCCGTCCTGCCGCCCGGCGCCCACGGCACCGGCCACGGCGAGCAGCTGCTCGTCGTGCTCGACTCCCCCGCCGCCGCCCGGCACACCGGGGACGGCGGGATGCTCGCCGACGTGTGGGACCTGCCGCCGGCCTGAGCGGGCGCGGGGGGGGGGGGGGGGGGGGGGGGGGGGGGGGGGGGGGGGGGGGGGGGGGGGGGGGGGGGGGGGGGGGGGGGGGGGGGGGGGGGGGGGGGGGGG
>NZ_JBBBEM010000071.1:0-15532 GCF_037154035.1 Kineococcus sp. G2
GGGCGCGCCGCCGGGCCGGGCGCACCGGCCCGGCGGCGCCCTCAGCGCAGCGCGCCCACCGCGAGCGGCACCGCCAGCACCAGCACGCCCACCAGGACGCACACCGAGTCCGCGCGCCGCCACGGCGCCGGCAGCGCCCACGTGCGCGCCGGTCCGTCCGGCGCCGCGCCGCGCGCGTCCATCGCCACCGAGACCCGCCCGGCGCGCCGCACCGCGTCCACGAGCAGCCCGAACGCCGTGGACGCCAGCCAGCGGCCGCGCGAGAGCGGGCCGCGCCCGGGTCCCAGGCCCCGGGCCCGCCGCGACGCGGCCAGCTGCTCCCACGCGTCGGCCAGGGCGCTCAGCTGCCCCAGCGCCGCGACGACGGCGACGACGACGCGGCCGGGCAGGCGCGCACGCTGCGCCAGGTGGTCACCGGCCTCGGCGGGGTCCACCCACGCCAGCAGCACCGCCCCCGGCAGCACCAGCACCGCCAGCCGCAGCGCGGCCGTGAGCGCGGCGAGCAGCGGGTCGCCCTGCCCGGGCTCACCGAGCAGCCACGCCGACCAGCCCACCGACAGCGCCCCGACCGCCCCCGGCAGCAGCCGGGCGGGCAGGGCCCGCCAGCGGTCCACCACCAGCGGCAGGCACAGCACCTGCGCGGCCAGCCCCGCGGCGCCCGCCACCCACGTCGTCGCGGCGAAGGACGCCGGCACGGCCAGCAGCGAGACCACCAGCAGCGACAACGGCCCGCAGTGCCGCACGAGCGGTCCCGGGCCCGCGCCGCGGCGCTGCGCCGGGGTGGCGGGCACCCCGTCGTCCACACCCTGCACAGGCGTGCCCACAGGGTTGTCCCCAGGGATGTGCACACCGCTGTGGACAGAGCCGTGGACAACCCCGCGGGCGGCGGTGGAGGACCGCGGTGCGGCGCTCACGACGCCCTCCCCACGACCCCGGCCCCCGCGGGGGCGTGCGCAGCCGGCCCGGCACCCCGGTGGCCGCCGACCCGGCGCCCGGCCTCCAGGCGCACCGCGGCCGTCCCGGCGGGGTCCACCGCACCGAGCAACCGCTCGTCGTGGCTGCTGACGACGACCGCGGCCCCGTCGCGGGCCGCCGCGCGCAGCAGGCCCACCACCACCGACCACGTGCGCCGGTCCTGACCCACCGTCGGCTCGTCCGCCAGCAGCACCGCCGGGCCGGCCGCCAGCGCACCCGCCAGCGCCAGGCGGCGCTGCTCCCCGCCGGAGAGCCGGAACGGGTCCACGTCCGCGCGGTGCGCCAGGCCCAGCAGCTCCACCAGGGCGTCCGCCCGCTCGGCCCCCAGCCCCAGCGCCGCCACCGTCGCGGCGGCCTCCGCGCGCACCGAGGGGCGCACGAACGCGTGCTCCGGCGTCTGCGGCACCCAGCCGGCGCGCGCCGCCAGCTCCCGCGAGCGCCACCGCCACGGCTGCGGGCGCAGCCCGGCGGCCAGCGCGTCCGCGGCACGCAGGTCCCCGGCGCAGGGGCGGGTCAGCCCGGCGAGCACCCCCAGCAGGGACGACTTCCCCGAGCCGCTGGCACCCGCCAGCGGTGTCACCCGCCCCGCCGGCACCGCCACGTCCACGCCGGTCAGGACGGTCGCGGGCGCGCCGGGCCGCAGCCCGCGCCGGCGGCGCACCAGGCCCAGGCCCTCACCCACCAGGGCGTTGCCGGCCACCCGCAGCCGGGGGGCCAGCAGGCCCTCCGGCACGTCGGCCGGGGCGGGGTCCGGGGCGCCCGGCAGCCACAGCTCGCCGTCACCCGCTCCGCCGCCCGGCCCCGCGGCGAGCACGCGACCCGGCGGTCCGTCGGCCGCGGGGCGGCCGTCGCCGCCCAGCAGCACCACCCGGTCCACGTGCGGGGCCCACCCGGCCAGGTCGTGGTCGACGACGACGAGGGTGCGGCCGGCGGCCGCCTCGAGCACCGCGGCGCGCACGGCGTCCGCGGTGGGGGCGTCGAGCATCGACGTCGGCTCGTCCAGCAGCAGCACCCCGGGCGCCAGCGCCAGCACCCCGGCCAGCGCCAGGCGCTGGCGCTCCCCGCCGGAGAGGGTCACCACCTCGCGCTCGCGGCCGGCGGTGAAGCGGGCCGCGGCGTGGGCACGGGCCACGCGCCGCCACACCTCCTCGCGGGGCAGGGCGAGGTTCTCCGGCCCGAACGCGGTGTCGCGCCCGGCGGTGGCGGCCACGACCGCGTCCTGCGGGTCCTGCAGCAGCAGCCCCACCGTCCCGGGGCGAGGGCTCCCGCCGCCGACGAGGACCTCGCCGGAGGTGGTCGGCTCACCGCCGGGGCCCTCCTCCAGCACGCCGGCGAGGGCGCGCAGCAGGGTGGACTTGCCCGAGCCGCTGGGACCGGCGAGCAGCACCCGCTGCCCGGCGGGCACGTCGAGGTCCACCCCGGACAGCACGGGCCGGGCCGCACCCGGCGGGGTGACGCTCAGGCCCCGCACCCGCAGCGCGACGGGGGCGCCGGGAGCGGGGTCAGCCACGGACGCGGTGCTCGTGGCCCGCGGCGAAGGCCGACAGGGCCCCGGCGCGCGCGAGCGCCCGCACCAGGGCCCAGCCGCCGAGGCCGGCGATCAGCGCGCCGGAGACGGCGAAGAGGCCGAGGTAGAGGAGCTTCCAGTCGAAGCCCCACGCCGGCCAGTAGGCGGACCACTCGTAGACGGACTCCAGCGACGCCGCCAGCACGCCGCCGAGGACGGCGACGCCCAGGGTCCAGCGCTGCCAGAGGAACAGGGCGACGGCGATCTCCACGCCGAGGCCCTGGATCCCGCCCGAGACGAGCACGCCGGCGCTCCACCGGGTGCCGAGCAGCGCCTCGACGCTGGCGGCGACGAGCTCGGCGAGCAGCGCCGCGCCCGGCCGGCGCACGACGAGGGCGCCGACGACGGCGGGCAGCAGCCACACGCCGCTGACGAGACCGGCGACCGGCGGGAAGAGGGCGAACAGCGGGTCGAGGGCGCTGTAGGCGAAGTGCCAGCCCCAGAAGACGACGCCGAACGCGACGCCGAGGACGGCGACGGTGACGAGGTCGACGGTGCGCCAGCGGCCGGCGGGCCGGCGGGTGCGCGTCTTGACGGTGGTGCTCACGGTGACCTCCCGGGTGCAGGAGGGGGACCCGCGGCACCCGTGGCCGCGGGTCGAGGAAGGCCCGACTCCCTACGCCGGTGCTAACCGGGTCAGGTTCGAGGGTCTGCGGCTGCCCGCACTCTCAGCGCCCCACGGCGCTCCCCTGTCGTTCGGTCCCGAGCCTACCGCTCCGCGTCACCCCCGTCCCTCCCCCGACCACCCCGCGGTGATCAAGGAAGTTGCCACTTCCTTGATCGTGGCGATCATGCACGTTGCACCTTCCTTGATCACCGCGGGGGCGGGGAGGGGGGAGCACGGGGACGTCGGGGAGGATGGGCGCGTGCTGCGACACCTGCGTGGACCGGACGGCGGCCCCTCGAGGGGGACGCGCCTGGTGACCGTCGTGGTCGTGGTGGCGCTGCTGGGCGCCGCCGCCACGGCCCTGCTGCCGGTCCTGGGCTGGCTCCTGGACCTGCTCTAGGGCAGGGTGCGCGGCATGAGTCCCATCGTCTGGAAGCTCGTCGGCCCCGGTGCCGCCGTCGCGGCGGGTGCCGTCGCCAACCGCCTCACGAAGAGGATCTGGGTCACCGTCACGAAGACGCAGCCCCCGGCCAACCCGGAGGACCCGGACGTGGCGTGGAAGGAGGCGGTGGCCTGGGCGCTGGCATCCGGCGCCATCATCGGCCTGAGCCGGCTGCTGGTGGAGCGCCAGGCGGCGGTGCTGTACCGCAAGGCGACGGGCGAGCAGCCCCCCGGCCTGGAGGGCGGGCGGCAGGCCGCCACCTCCTGACCCGGGGCGGCGCCCGCCGCGCCCGCCTCAGCCCCAGCGCGCGGCGAGGCGGTCGTGGCGGGCCTCGGCCTCCGGGTCGGTGCGGCGCAGCTCCGGGTGCGCGTCGTGGTGCGCCACGGCCTCGCGGGCGCCGGCGGCGAAGCTCGTGGTCGCCGCGAAACCCGGCACGAGCCGCTTGAGCTTGGTGTTGTCGAAGATCACCGAGTGGGCCTTGTCGCCCAGCAGGCTCGGCCCGCGCGAGGGGTCGTCGCGGGCGATGGCGTCGGAGGGCACGTGCACGAGCACGGGGTCCTCCACCCCGGCGGCGCGCGCCACGGTGCGGTGGACCGCGTCCCAGGTGAGCACCTCGTCGGAGGTGATGTGCACCGCGTCGCCGGTGATCGCCGGCTCCCCCAGCAGCGGCACGAACCCCTTCGCGAAGTCGGTGTGGTGGGTGAGCACCCACAGGGAGGTGCCGTCGCCGTGCACGACGACGGGCGCGCCGCGGCGCATGCGCTCCACGGCGGTCCAGCCGCCGTCCAGGGGCAGCGAGGTGCGGTCGTAGGTGTGGCTGGGCCGCACCACCACGGCGGGGAACCCCTCGTCGCGGTGGGCGCGCGTCAGCAGCTCCTCGCAGGCGATCTTGTCGCGGGAGTACTGCCAGAAGGGGTTCACCAGCGGCGTGGACTCGGTGATCGGCAGGTGCCCGACGGGCTTGGAGTAGGCCGAGGCGCTGGAGATGAACACGTACTGCCCCACCCGGCCGCGGAACGTCTCGACGTCGGCGGCGACGTGCTCGGGCGTGAACGCCAGGAAGTCCACGACGACGTCGAACTCGCGGCCGCGCACGGCTTCCCGGACGCCGGCGACGTCGCGCACGTCGGCCGTCAGCTGCCGCACGCCCGGCGGCAGGGGTCGCTTCGCGGCGGTGCCGCCGCGGTTGAGGACCGTCAGGTCCACCCCGCGCTCCACGGCCAGCGCCGCGCACGCGGAGCTGATGATCCCCGTGCCTCCCAGGAACAGCACCTTCAGCGCCACGTGCGCACTCCCGTCGTCGACCCCGTCGTCGTGCCCGCCGGTGCGGACCGGTGGTGGGGCGAGACTAGGGCCGCGGGGCTCAGTGCACGAGCTTGAGCCCGATGACGCAGCCGACGATCCCGGCGAGGAACAGCACCTTGAGCACGGAGAACGCCTCCGCGCCGGTGAGCATCGCGTAGGCCACGGTCAGGACGGCGCCGATGCCGACCCACACCGCGTAGGAGGTGCCCACGGGCAGCTCGCGCATCGCGTACGCCAGCCCGGCCATGCTCGCGACGACGGACACGGCGAACACGACGGTGGGCCAGAGCTTCGTGAAGCCCTGCGAGCGGTCCAGGGCGGTGGCCCACACCGCCTCCAGGGCTCCGGAGAGCACGAGGACGGTCCAGTGCACGGGGAACCTCCTGGAGAACGCGGGGACGGGGCTCCACGTCTACCGGACCCGGGGGTCGCGCCGGGCGGCCGGGGTGCCGCGCGGGCCCGGATACCCTGAGCCGGTGACCCCCGGAGCCGAGTCCCCGCTGCGCGCGCTGGGGTCCATCGAGATGCAGACGCGCCGCGAGCTCATCCACGCCCGGCTGCGCGAGGCGATCAGCTCGGGCGAGCTGGCCCCGGGCACGCACCTGGCGGAGGTGGAGCTCAGCGAGGCGCTGGGCGTCAGCCGCGGAACCCTGCGCGAGGCGCTGCGCCAGCTGCAGCAGGAGGGGCTGCTCACGGCGGACGCCCGCGGCCGGCTGTCGGTGCGGGTGGTCTCCGAGCGCGAGGTGGAGGAGATCTTCGCGGTGCGGCACGCGCTGGAGAGCCTGGCGCTGGAGCTGATCTGCGCGCGCGCGGACCGCGCGGCGGCGGTGGCGCGGGTGCGCCAGGAGCTGGAGACGCTGCGGGACGCGGAGGGCGACTTCACGGCCCAGCTCGACGCGGACCTGGCGTTCCACGAGCGCCTCTGCGAGCTGAGCGGGAACACCACGCTGCTGCACAGCTGGCGCGCGGTCAGCGGCCTGGCCCGCGCCGCCATCACGGCGGCCGGTTCGGAGACGGCGGTGCTCAACATGGCCTACGAGCGCCACGCGCCGATCGCCGACCTGCTCGAGGCGGGGGACGCCGCCGGTGGCCGGGAGTTCCTGCGCACCCACATGCGGGACGCGGCGACGCGGATCGAGCGGCGGATGCGCGAGCACGCCGAGCCCGCCGCCGGCTGAGCCGGGCGGCTTGACAGACACGCACCATGACGTGTCATCTTTACACCGTCCTACTGTCAACAGTAGGAGCGACGACAGTCCAATGCCGGACGGTCCCCCGTCGAAGGAGATGGCAGTGACGACAGCGAACGGTCGGGTCCTCGGGACCGAGCACAAGAAGCGGGTGGCCGTCGGCAGCGCCGTGGGCACCACGGTCGAGAACTACGACTTCATCGGGTACGGCACCGCCGCGGCGCTGTACTTCGACGAGGCGTTCTTCCCGGAGAGCGACCCCACGACGGCGCTCCTGCTGTCCTTCGGCACGCTGGGCGTCGGGTTCGCCGCCCGCCCCCTGGGCGGCATCGTCGGCGGGTACCTCGGCGACAAGATCGGCCGCCGGCCGGTGCTCATCACCTCGCTGCTCATCATGGGCGTGTCCACGGTCCTCATCGGCGCGCTGCCCACCTACGCCAGCGTGGGGGTCCTCGCCCCGATCCTGCTCGTCACCGTCCGGGTCATCCAGGGCCTGGCGTTCGGCGCCGAGTGGGGCGGCGCGATCCTCATGACGTACGAGCACGCCCCGTGGAAGAGGAAGGGCGCCTACACGGCCGTCCCGCAGGCCGGGTTCCCCCTGGGCCTGCTGCTCGCCAACCTCGCCTTCCTCGCCAGCGCGAGCCTGCCGGGCGACTGGGCCTGGCGCGTGCCGTTCCTGCTCAGCTCGGTCCTCATCGGCGCGGGCATGTACATCCGCCTGAAGGTCGAGGAGTCCCCGGACTTCGAGGACGCCAAGGAGCAGGGCGAGCTGGTGAAGAACCCGCTCGCCCAGGTGGTCCGCCAGGACTGGCGCAACCTGCTGCGCGCCTTCGGCCTGCGCATCGCCGAGACCGCCGGCTACGCGGTCTCCATCTCCTACGTCACCTCCTACGTGCACGACCAGGGTCTGGCCGAGCGCCCCGACACCATCCTGGCGATCGTCATCGCGGCGCTGATCGGTTTCCCCGCCACGCTGCTGTGGGGCCGCCTCACCGACCGCATCGGCCGCAAGCCCGTCTACGCGTTCGGCACCACGCTGATGCTCATCTTCGGCATCCCGATGTTCCTCATGCTCAACACCGGGAACCTCGGGCTCATCATCGCCGTCTTCCTCATCGCCTTCGCGATCTGCCAGAACTCGCTGGCCGGCACGCAGGGCGCGTGGTTCTCCGAGCTGTTCTCCACCGCCACCCGCTCCTCGGGCGCCTCGCTGGCCTACCAGCTCGCGGCCGTGGTGTCCGGCTTCACCGCCTTCGCCGCCGTGGCGGCCTACGAGGCGTTCGGCTGGATGGGCCCCGCGGTCCTGTTCATCGCCTTCGGCCTCATCGGTCTCGTCGCCACGCTGCTGACGCCGGAGACCAACGGCGCCGCCCGCCGCGCCGAGGTCGAGCGCGCCACCGCCGCCGCCACCGCGAACACCACCACGCCCGCCGCGGTGTGACGGTCGTTCCGCCTCCGCACCGCCCCGAGACCCCACCACCGACTGAGGACCCGACATGAGCTACCAGACCGGGATCGGCCAGCGCACCGCCGTCGTGACGGGCGCCGCCTCCCCCCGCGGCATCGGTTTCGCCACCGCCCGCAGGTTCGCCGCCGAGGGGTGGGCCGTGGCCCTCCTCGACATCGACGGCCCCGGCGCCGAGGCCGCCGCGGACAAGATCGCCAGCGAGTTCGGCACGCCGGTGCTGGGGCTGGCCGCGGACGTGACCGACCAGGAGTCGCTGGCCCGCTGCGTCGAGGCGCTCGCCGCCTCCGGCCTGCCGCCCGCGGGCGCCCTGGCCAACATCGCCGGTGTCGCCTCCCCCACCCCCTTCCTGGAGGTGGACATGAAGGAGTGGAACCGCGTGGTGGGCATCAACCTCACCGGCACCTTCCTCGCCTGCCAGGCCTTCCTGCCGCAGATGATCGAGAACGGCTACGGCCGGATCGTGAACATGTCGTCGGTGTCCGCGCAGCAGGGCGGCGGCGTGTTCTCCAAGACGCCGTACTCCGCGGCGAAGGCCGGCGTGCTCGGCCTGACGCGCTCCCTGGCCCGCGAGATGGCCCCGCACGGCATCACCGTCAACGCCCTCAGCCCGGGCGTGGTGGACACCGACATCCGCGCCGGCGCGACCGACGAGGAGAACGAGGCCCGCCTGGCGGCCGCGGTGCCGCTGGGACGGCAGGGCACGCCGGACGACCTGGCCGCCCTGATCGTGTTCCTGTCCAGCGAGGACTCCTCGTACATCACCGGGACCACCCAGAACATCAACGGCGGTTCGTACATCGCCTGAGCGTCCGCCCCCCGGACGGTCTCGGAAGGAGCACCCGTGAGCGCAGCACTCCCGGCGACGGCACGACGCGTCGGCATCTCCACCATCAGCTTCCGGTTCCGGCCGCTTCAGGAGGCGCTGAGCCTCATCGAGCGGATCGGCGCCGTGGAGGTGGACCTGGGCGCCATCCCCGCCGTGACGGACCACGTGCCGGTGCCCTTCACCGGGAACCCGCAGCAGTACGTGGCCGCGCTCGCGGCGCACGGGCTGACCGCGGGCGCCGTGAACTCCGACGTCGGCCCGCTCAACGACCCGGCGCTGGACGAGGAGGCGCTCGCCGCGACGGTCCGCCCGCTCGTCGAGCTGGCCGCGGCGACCGGCGCGGCGCTCGTCGTGCCGTGCGGGGGGCCGTCGTGGGAGGCGCACGTCGACGACGAGGCGGACCTGACCCGCTGCGTGGAGAACCTGCGCGCGATCTCCCGGCTGTGCGGGGAGCGGGACGTGCGCCTGCTGGTGGAGGTGCTGCACCACCGCCGCTGGGTCCACGACGTGGTGCGCGCCGACCGCGTCCTGGACGCGCTGGGGCCGCAGGAGATCGGGCTGCTGCTGGACACCTCCCACGTCGTCGCCTCCGGTGACGACGTGGTGGCCTGGGCGCGCAAGCACGCGCAGCGGGTGGAGCGCGTGCACCTGCGCGACGCGGTGCCCGGGGACCTGAACCTCGGCATCGGCCGCGGCGACGTGGACTTCCGCGGGGTGCTGGGCGCCCTGGAGGCCGGCGGCTTCACCGGCACGTACGTGCTGGAGCTGGAGACGCACGACGTCGAGGAGTCCGAGCGCGAGGCCGACGCCCAGCGCTCCTTCGACGAGATCGTCGCCCTGCTGGACGAGGTGGCGGTGGCGCGCGCCTGAGGCGCACCCCCGCGCACGACCCGGACCCGGAGGGGCCGGGGCGCCCCCTCCGGGCTGCGCCCGGCCCGCCGGTCCTGACACGATCACCCCGTGGTGGCGACCCCGGAAGCGGTCCGAGCGCTGGCCGATGCCCTGCTGGAGCACCCCGAGGACGCGCTGACCGTCCTGTCCGCGGTGCGCGACGGCAGCGGCCGGGTCGTGGACTTCCACTACGAGCTCGCCAACGGCACCGCCGAGCGCAACGCGGGCAAACCCCTGCGGGGGCGGCGCGTGCTGGAGGTCTGGGCGGGGCAGGACACCTCCCTGTTCGTGCCGATGGTGGAGCTGCTGCGCGACGGCGGGGAGCTGCGCTTCGAGTACGAGGCGTCCTACCCCGGCGCCGACTCCGCCATCGCGGGCCGCACCTATTCGTCCTACGTGCGGGCAGCGGGCCCCGAGCACGTCGTGCAGCAGTTCCGCGACGTCACCGAGCTGCGCCGGGCGCAGGACCTGCTGCACACGCAGGCGCTGCACGACCCGCTCACCGGCCTGGCGAACCGCCGCCTCCTGCTGGACCACCTGGAGCAGGCGCTGGCCCGGCTCGGGCGGCGGCCGTCGACGCTGGCGGTGCTGTACTGCGACGTCGACCGCTTCAAGCTCGTCAACGACACCTTCGGGCACGGGGTGGGCGACCAGTTGCTGGAGCGCGTCGGTTCGGCCCTGCGCGCCGCGCTGCGCCCGGCTGACACGGTCGCCCGCATCGGCGGCGACGAGTTCGTCGTGCTGTGCGAGGACCTGGAGCCGGGCGCGACCGGGCTGGACCTGGCGGAACGGCTGCGCTCCGCCGTGCCGGAGACCTTCCGCATCGCCGGCGCCGAGGTCCGCGCCGGGGTGTCGGTGGGCGTCACGACCGTCACCGAACCGGTGGCCGCCGACCGGGTGCTCAGCGAGGCCGACGCCGCCCTGTACGCCGCCAAGCAGGACGGACGGCGGCAGTCGCGGCTGTTCAGCGACGCCATGCGCGAGCAGTCCCTGCACCGCTACCGCGTGGAGGCGGGCCTGGCGGTGGCCCTGGAGCGCGGCGAGTTCGAGCTGCACCACCAGCCGAAGGTCGACCTCGCCTCCGGGGTCGTCACCGGCGCCGAGGCGCTGCTGCGCTGGCGCCACCCCACCGACGGCCTGCTGCTGCCGGGGGCCTTCCTCGACGTCCTGGAGGACGGCACCGGCATCCTCGACGTGGGCGCCTGGGTGCTGCGCGAGGCGTGCGCGGAGGCCGTCCGCTGGCCCGGGCTGGGCAGCACCGCGGTCGTGCAGGTGAACCTCGCGGCCCGCCAGATCGCCTCCCCGCACCTCGTCGAGCAGGTGCGCGCCGCCCTGGCGGCCAGCGGTCTGCTCCCGCAGCGCCTGGAGCTGGAGATCACCGAGGGGCAGGTCCTGGCCGACCTGACCGGCGCCGTGCGCACCCTGGAGGAGGTGCGCGCCCTCGGCGTGCGCGTCGCGCTCGACGACTTCGGCAGCGGCTACTCCTCGCTGGCCTGGCTGCAGCGGCTGCCCGTGACCTCCCTGAAGCTGGACCGCACCTTCCTGGCCGACCTGAACGGCTCGCGCGACAACTCCGCGATCGTGCGCGCCGTCGTGGACCTGGGGCACGCGCTGGGGCTGCGGGTCGTCGGCGAGGGCGTCGAGGACGAGGAGCAGCTGCGCGCGCTGCGCGCGCTCGGCGTGGACGAGGTGCAGGGCTTCCACCTGGGCCGCCCCGTCCCGGCCGTCGAGTTCCGCGAGCTGCTGCGCCGCCGGGCGTGCGCGGGGCGGTCGTGAACGCTCCTCCCCCACCCGGCCGCGTCCTGGGCCTGGCCTGCTCCGCGGCCGGTGGCGTCACGGACGTGCGCGAGCGGCTGGTGGAGCCGCTGCGGGCGGCGGGCTGGACGGTGGTGGTGACCGCCACCCCCACGGCGGCGGCGTGGCTGGCGGACGCCGGCGAGGACCGCCGCATCGCGCAGGCGACCGGGTACCCGTTGCGCAGCACCTCCCGGCTGCCGCACCAGCCGCGACCGCACCCGGACCCGCACTGCTGGGTGGTGGCACCGGCCACCGCGGGCACGGTCGCGAAGCTGGCCCTCGGCATCGCCGACAACCAGGCCGTCACCCCCGTGTGCGAGGCGATCGGCGCGCGGGCGGTGCCGGTGGTGGTGCACCCGCGCGTCAGCGCCGGGTCCGCCGCCCACCCCGCGTGGGCGGGGCACCTGGCGGTGCTGCGCGCCGCGGGGGTGCGGGTGGTCGAGGGCGAGCCGGACGGGGACGTCGCCTGGGGTGCGGTGCTGCGGGAGGTCGGGGCGGTGGCCTCGACGTCTCCCTGATGTCTGGTCTATCAAATAGTGGAGATCCTGATACTTTTTGATGATGACGGTGATCACGTGGACCTGAGCAACCCGATCAGCGCGGTGATCCCCACCCTCGAGGGGCAGGTCCTGCGCGTCCTCGCCGGCACGTCCCAGCCGTTGACGGCGTCGACGATCGCTCGACTCGTCTCCCGCGGCAGCGCCCCCGGTGTCCGAGTCGCGCTGCGACGACTCGCGGCCACGGGCACGGTCGTGCAGGACCAGGTCGGCAGTCAGTACGAGTACCGGGCGAACCGGGCTCACGCCGCCTGGTCGGCCATCCAGTCGGCCGTCGACTTCGCCAACGGCTTCCGCACCCGCCTCGACGCGCAGATCGCCCACCTCGTCGCGGAGTCGGCGCAGGGCGCACGGGTGACCTGCGCGGTCTTCGGGTCCGCCGCGCGCGGGACGGCGGACGCGGACAGCGACATCGACCTCCTGCTCGTGGTCCCGGACGACGCACCGGAGGTGCTCACCGAGTCGATGAGCCGCCGCGTCGCCGAGGGCGTCGAAGCGTTCACCGGCAACCCGGCCAACGTCCTGCTGCTGACCGCCGGGCAGCGCGACGAGATGGTGGGGCGCGACGACGCACTGGTGCGCTCCTGGCGCGCGGAGGCCCGCACCGTCCACGGACCCGCCCTGCTGCCCACCGCGAAGGAGGCGTGATCCGCGCCCAGGCCGCTGCGCACCCGCCCGATGAACCGCAACGACTGCAGGCAGCGCGCCGCCACCGCGCGCGAGCACCTCGCCGTCGCCCGCGAGCGATCGGAAGTGGCCGACACCCAGCCGGGCCCGTCGGAGATGGCGCAAGTGGCGGCGTCGAACGCGGTCCTGGCCGGCATCGCCGCGGCCGACGCCCTCTGCGGCGCCGTGCTCGGGGAGTGCTCCCACGAGCAGGACCACAGGACGGCCACCTCCCTGCTGAGGCGGGTGGAGGGGGCTGACGGCCTGGCTGCGAAGCTGCAACGACTGCTCGCGGACAAGTCCGCGCTCCAGTACGGCGGTTACTGCACCGACGCCGTCGCCCGGACGTCGGTGGCGCAGGCCCACGCACTCGTCGAGGCGCTGGGCGCGCACGACCTGTGATCCGGCACGACGAAGGCCCCGATCCACCGCGCCCCGGCCGCGCGCTGATGCGGCCCCGGCACCCCGCGACCGCGCGTCAGCCGGGAGCGCCGCCGGCGAGCGCCCGCTCGACGGCGGCCTCGACGTGCAGCCGGGTGCTGGGGAAGACCGGCACCGGGGAGTCCTGCGGCCCGATGAGCAGCTCGATCTCCGTGCAGCCCAGCACGATCCCCTGCGCACCGGCCGCGACGAGGTCGTCGATGACCTCCCGGTAGCGGGCGCGGGAGCCGTCGTCGACGATCCCGACGCACAGCTCGTCGTAGATGACGCGGTGCACCAGCTCGCGCTGCTGCGGCCCGGGGACGAGGACGTCGACGCCGTGGCCGGCCATCCGCTCCCGGTAGGAGTCGCGCTCCATCGTGAACGCCGTCGCCAGCAGACCCACCCTGCTCAGCCCGGCGGCGCGCACGGCGGCGGCGGTGACGCCGACGATGTGCAGCAGGGGGATCGCGACCGCCGCCTGCACCCGGTCGGCCACCTCGTGCATGGTGTTGGTGCACAGCAGCAGCAGGTCCGCGCCGCCCGCCTCCAGGCGCGCCGCGCACCCGGCGAGGAAGCGCCCCGCCTCCTCCCACTCCCCCGCGGCCTGCAGGCGCTCGACGTCGGCGAAGTCCACGGAGGAGAGCAGGCAGCGGGCGGAGTGCAGCCCGCCGAGGCGCTCACGCACCAGCTCGTTGGAGAGGCGGTAGTACTCGGCGCTGGACTCCCAGCTCATCCCGCCCAGCATCCCGATCGTCAGCACGACGCCTCCTCCCCCGCCGGGCACCTCCCGGCGTGCGGGGACATCGTCGCGGTCCCGCCCCCCGGGGGGAGCGGATTTCCGGTGCGGACGCCCCTAGAGGAAGCTGACGCCGACGATCGCGCCGACCCACACGACGGGGATGGCGACGCCCTCGAAGCCGATGCCGCGGCGCCCGCGCAGCAGCAGGCCTGCCGCCAGCGCGGCGCTCATCAGCAGGGCCGCGGCGAGCAGCAGCAGGCCGGAGGCGCCGACGTCGGCGTAGATGGGGCCCTCGCGGTAGAACACGTCGGCCACCGTGATCTGGAGGGCGTCGAAGACGTTGCCGCCGATGATGTCGCCGACGCCCAGGGCGAGGGCGCGCATGCGGACGGCGGCGATGAGGGTGACCAGCTCCGGCAGGGACGACACCGCCGTGGTCAGGGTGGAGCCGACCAGCCCGCCGGAGGCACCGGTGGCGTCGACGACGCCGAGCCCGGCGCGGCCCACGACGTACCCGGCGACGGACATCGCCAGCGCGAGCAGCGCGAAGGACACGCCGAGGCGGCGGCCGCTGGCACCGCTGCCCTCCTGCGGCTCGTCCTCGACGGTCTCGTCGGTCACGACGGGCTTCCACATGGGGTCGTCGTGCAGCCGGCGCACGAGCACCAGCCCGCCCGCGTAGAGCACCGGGATGGCGATCGTGACGGGGTGCACGCTGAAGACGGCCAGGTCCGGGGCGGCGAAGCCGATCAGCGGCACCGCCAGCAGGCCCAGGAGCACGAGGGCCTGCATGAGGTTCTGGCTGGAGGCCGCCGCGTGCTCGAGGTTGACGCGGCGGTAGTAGAGGTCGGCGACGGCCAGCCACACCGTCTGGATGAGGATGCCGCCGACGGGGTTGGCGAAGGCGAACTGCGCGTCGCCCGCCAGCCCGCCGACGGCCACGGTCACCAGGCCGGGCAGGGACGTGGTCGCCCCCAGCAGCACCGCGCCGGCGATCGCCTCCCCCACGCCCGTGCGGTCGGCGATCTCGTCGGCGACGGCGGTCATGCGGACGCCGGTGAGGACGATGACGACGCCGGCGAGGACGAGGCCGATCACGCTGGGCAGGAGCGGCCAGGGGACACCGGGGTCGAGGAGGGACACGGCGCACACCGTGGCGTGCGCGCCAGGCGCCCGCCACCGGAGGGGCGGGACCCGGCACGGCTGGCCCCCCGCCCGCTCGGGCCCCGGACGACGAAGGCCCCGGTCCACCGGACCGGGGCCTCGCGCTGAGCGGGTGACGGGAATCGAACCCGCGCTATCAGCTTGGGAAGCTGAAGTTCTACCATTGAACTACACCCGCACGTCCCGGGGGGCGATCCGGGACGACACCACTGTAACGGACGGCGCGCAGTGGTCCAGCCCCCTCCCGCGGCACCCCCGTCCGGGGGCCGCCGCGGCGGTAGCGTGTCGCCGTGCTGCTCTCCGACCGCGACATCCGCCGCGAACTGGCCGCCGGCCGGGTGGTGCTGGAGCCCTCCGACGCGTCGATGGTGCAGCCGTCCAGCGTGGACGTGCGCATCGACCGCTTCTTCCGGCTCTTCGACAACCACAAGTACTCGGTGATCGACCCGGCGCAGGAGCAGCCGGAGCTGACGCGCCTGGTGGAGGTGGCGCCGGACGAGGCGTTCATCCTGCACCCGGGCGAGTTCGTGCTGGCCTCCACGTACGAGGTGGTCACGCTGCCCGACGACATCTCCGCGCGCCTGGAGGGCAAGTCCAGCCTGGGGCGCCTGGGGCTGCTGACGCACTCCACGGCCGGCTTCATCGACGCCGGCTTCTCCGGCCACGTGACGCTGGAGCTGTCGAACGTGGCGACGTTGCCGATCACGCTGTGGCCGGGCATGAAGATCGGTCAGCTGTGCTTCTTCCGGCTGTCCTCCCCCGCGGAGAACCCCTACGGCAGCACCGCCTCAGGCTCGCGCTACCAGGGGCAGCGGGGGCCGACGCCGAGCCGGTCGTTCGCCCGCTTCCACCGCACGCGGGTGTGAGGTGGGCGCGGGGGGGGGGGGGGGGGGGGGGGGGGGGGGGGGGGGGGGG
>NZ_JBBBEM010000072.1:0-3430 GCF_037154035.1 Kineococcus sp. G2
GGGCAGCGGGGGCCGACGCCGAGCCGGTCGTTCGCCCGCTTCCACCGCACGCGGGTGTGAGGTGGGCGCGCCGCGCCGGGCCGAGCGGGTCCCGGCACCCGTTCGGCCCAGCGCGGCGCGCGGTGCGCTTCAGGTCCCGGCCCGGCGAGCCGTTGTGGAGGACGTGAGGAGCACCGTGCGGGCGGTCGGGACCGCCGAGGCAGCCGGGGGCGCGTCGTGACGGCGCGGCCCGGCACCGCGACGCACCCGCGGGCGGACCACCCCGGCAGCAGCGTCGCCACCGTGCGCGTCGGCCGGCAGGGCATCTACGACGGCGAGCGCCACCTCATCGCCTACGAGCTGCTGTTCCGCGCCCACGGCGGCACGAGCGCGGACCTGTCCAGCGGCAGCGAGCAGGACCACGCCACCTCGCAGGTCGTCAGCGCCACCTTCGGCGACTTCGGGGTGGAGCAGATCGCCGGCGACAAGCCGCTGTTCATCAACCTCACCCGCGGCTTCTTCACCGGTGAGCTGCCGGTGCCGTGCTCGCCGCGGCAGGTGGTGCTGGAGCTGCTGGAGGACGTCGAGGTCGACGAGGAGCTGCTGGCCGGCGTGGACCGGCTGCGCGCGCTCGGGTACCGGATCGCCGTGGACGACTTCGCCGGCGAGGAGGCCCGCCTGCCGGCGGTGCGGCGCGCCGAGTACGTGAAGGTGGACCTGGCGGACACCGGTGAGCGCTTCGAGCAGGTGGTGGCGCTGGTGCGCGCGCACAACCCGTCGGCGCTGGTGGTGGTCGAGCGCGTGGAGGACGACGCGGAGTTCGCGCGGGCCGCGGCGGCCGGCTGCGACCTGTTCCAGGGGTACGGCCTGCAGCGGCCCGTGACGCTGGAGTCGGTCAGCCTGACGCCGTCGCAGCTGGTGTGCCTGCGGCTGGTGCGGGCGCTGACGGGCAGCGACGCCCCGATCGGCGAGATCGAGCAGCTCGTGTCGTCGGACCCCGGGCTGAGCCTGCGGGTGCTGCGCACGGTGTCGTCGGCGTACGCGGGCACGCGCGAGGAGATCTCCTCGCTGCGGCAGGCCATCGTGCTGCTGGGGCGGCGCCAGCTGTGCTCGTGGGTGGTGCTGATGCTGCTGGGCGGTGTGACCAGCGTGGACACCGAGCAGCTGACGACGGTGCTGGCGCGGGCGGCGGCGTGCGCGCGGCTGACGCCGTCGGACCCCGACGTGGCGTACACGGTGGGGCTGCTGTCGGGGGTGGCGACGTTCCTCGGCCTGCCCGAGGACGAGCTGGTGGAGACGACCGGGGTGGCCCGCTCGGTGCGCGCGGCCCTGCTGGAGGGCCGCGGGACGGCGGGGCGGGCGCTGCGGGCGGTGCTGTCGTACGAGGCGGACGACCCGCAGCGCATCGGCGAGGCCGGTCACGCCGTGTACGACGTCTCGCGCGCCTACCTGGCGGGGCTCAGCGCGGCGATGCGGGCGGTGGAGACCGTCCTCGAGGCGGACTGACCGCCGCGCCGCGCGCCCCGGGGCGCGCGAGGGGGTGCGCGGCACGGGGCGCCGACCTACCCTGGCGCCGTGACCGGGCGGGGTGAGGCCGGCGGTCCGCGGGCCGAGCCCGTGGGGCCGTCCGACGCCGCTGAGGAGCGCGCGCTCCAGCTGGCGCACCGGGTGTTCGAGACGGCGCGGCTGGGCCTGACGCGCGAGCTGTGCGGGTACCTGGACGCGGGTGTCCCGGTGGACTCGGCGGACTCCTCGGGCGACTGCCTGCTGGTGCTGGCCGCCCACCACGGGCACCCGGCGACGGTGCGGGCGCTGCTGGAGCGGGGCGCGGACCCGGACCGCCGCGACGCGCGGGGCTGCACGGCGCTGACGGCGGCGGTGGTCCGCGGGCGCCGGGACGTGGTGCTCGCCCTGGTGGCCGCCGACGCGGACCCGTACGCGGGCACCCCGAGCGCGCTGGAGGCGGCCCGCTTCTTCGGCCGCGAGGAGCTGCTGGACCTGCTGGAGGTGCCCGGCACGGAGCTGGGCGGCACCTGAGCGCACGCGTCGCGGACGCGGCCCCGCCCCCCGCTGCCCTAGCCTGATCGCTGCCGGGCCGCACGGGCCCCGCGGGAGCTGGAGGCGGCGCAGGTGGTGGACCCGACCGGGCCGGTCGCCGGCAACCGCCGGCGGCTGCTGCGGCACCCGGCCCAGGTCGTGGCGCTGGCCTTCGCGGCGGTGGCCGCGCTGGGGACGGCGCTGCTGTGGATCCCGGTGGCGCGGCGCGGGCCGGGCGGGGCCGACTTCGTCGACGCCCTGTTCACCGCGGTCAGCGCGCTGTGCGTGACGGGGCACGTCGTCGTGGACACCGGCTCGCACTGGTCGGGCTTCGGCCTGGTGGTGATCCTGGCGCTGGCCCAGGTGGGCGGCTTCGGGATCATGACGTCCGCCTCGCTGCTGGGCGTGCTGGCCACCCGCCGCCTCGGGCTGCGCACGCGGATGCTGACGGCCACGGAGTCGCGCGGCCTGGAGCTGGGGGACGTGCGCTCCGTCCTGGCGGGCGTCGTGCGCGTGTCCCTGGCGGTGGAGCTGGCGACGGCGGTGGTGCTGACGGCCCGCCTGCTGCTGGCGTACGGGGCGAGCGTGCCGGAGGCGCTGCGCGAGGGGGTCTTCCTGGCGGTCTCGGCCTTCAACAACGCCGGGTTCGTGCTGCGCGCGGACAGCATGGTCGTCTTCGCCGACGACCCCTGGATGTGCGGGGCGGTCATGGTGGCCAGCACGCTCGGCGGCCTGGGCTTCCCGGTGCTGCTGGAGCTGCGGCGCCGGCTCGGGCAGCCGCGCCAGTGGTCGCTGCACACGAAGCTGACGCTGGTGACGGGGGCGGCGCTGACGGTGTTCGGGTGGGTGTTCCTCACCGTCAACGAGTGGCGCAACCCGGCCACGTTCGGCGCGCTGGAGTGGTGGGCGCGGCCGCTGGCCGGCCTGTTCCAGACCACCGCCACGCGCAGCTCCGGGTTCAACTCGGTCGACGTCTCGGAGATGAACGGCGGCTCGTGGCTCGTCATGGACGTGCTGATGTTCATCGGCGGCGGCTCGGCGAGCACGGCCGGCGGCATCAAGGTGACGACGTTCGCGCTGCTGCTGGTGGTGGTGTTCGCCGAGTTCCGCGGCGAGCGGACGATCACGGTGTTCGCCCGCACCGTGCCGGACCGGGTGTACCGGCAGGCGCTGACGGTGGCGCTCGTGTCGCTGTCGGTCGTCGTGCTGGGCACGCTGGTCATCGTGGAGCTGACCCGGTCGCCGCTGGACGCCACCCTGTTCGAGGTGGTATCCGCCTTCGCGACGGTCGGGCTGTCCTCCGGGCTGGTGGCGACGTGGCCGGAGTCCTGCCAGCTGATCATCGCCCTGCTGATGTTCCTCGGCCGCCTGGGGCCGATCACCCTGGGGGCGGCGCTCGCCCTGCGCGAGCGCC
>NZ_JBBBEM010000073.1:0-22294 GCF_037154035.1 Kineococcus sp. G2
GGCGCTCGCCCTGCGCGAGCGCCGCCGCCTGTACGAGTTCCCCGAAGGGAGGCCGATCATTGGCTAGGAGGTCCGCGCTCGCACGCCCGCGGTCGGTGGTGGTCATCGGCCTGGGCCGGTTCGGCCGGTCGCTGGCGCTGGAGCTGATGGAGGACGGTCAGGTGGACGTCCTCGGCATCGACTCCGACCCCAAGCTCGTCGACGAGCTGGCCGGGCACCTCACGCACGCCGTGGTGGCCGACTCCACCCGCGAGGAGGCGCTGCGGCAGCTGTCGGTGCACGAGTTCGACCGGGCCGTGGTGGGCATCGGCACGAACCTGGAGGCGAGCATCCTGACGGTGTCGACGCTGCTGCAGTTCGGCATCCGCAACGTGTGGGCGAAGGCGATCAGCGACTCGCACGCGCGGATCCTCACCCAGCTCGGCGCCCACAAGGTGATCCGCCCCGAGCACGAGATGGGCCTGCGGGTGGCGCACCTGGTGCGCGGCCGGATGCTGGACTACATCGAGTTCGAGGACGGGTACGCGATGGCGAAGACCCTGGCCCCGGCGCCGATGGTGGGGCAGACGCTGGCCGGGGCGAAGCTGCGCAGCACCTACCGGGTGACGGTGGTGGCGCACCACCGCCCGGGCGAGGGCTTCACGTACGCGACGCCGGAGACGGTGCTCGCGGCCGACGACGTGATCATCGTGTCGGGGCAGATCCGGGACGTGGAGGCGTTCAGCGCGCTCGTGTGAGCGCGCGGGGCGGGCGCGGACGGGTCAGCGGTCCTCGCCGGCGTCGGCGACGTCCTCCTCGGGGCGCGGGGGCACGTCCTGGTCCACCTCCAGCTCCGGCACCGGCGTGTCGTCGGGGTCGGGGCCGCGGCGGTCGACGCCGGGCAGGCTGCGCCGCTCGGGCTCGCCGCGCTCGGCGCGCGTGAGGTCGATGAGCTTGCGGCGGTCGGTGCCGCGGCGGCGCTGGTCACCGGGCGCGGGCTCGTCCTGGGCGGGGTCCTGGGCGGGGTCCGGTCCGGTGCTCACCGACCCACCTCACCACGACGTGCCCGCGGCTGCCACACCCCCGCCCGTCCCGCCGGCCGGACGGGCGGCGCGGGTGCGGCAGGATGGTCGCCCGTGGCCGAGCTGGTGTTCTTCTCCGGGACGATGGACTGCGGGAAGTCGACGCTCGCGCTGCAGGTCGACCACAACCACCGCGCGCAGGGCCGCCGCGGGCTGCTGTTCACCCGCTTCGACCGCTCCGGCGCCGCCGTGGTGTCCAGCCGCATCGGCCTGGCCCGGCCCGCCCTGGAGGTCGCCGAGGACACGGACCTGTGGGAGGAGGTCTCCCGCCGCCACGCGCACGAACCCGTCGACTACGTGGTGGGCGACGAGGCGCAGTTCTACTCCCCCGAGCAGGTCGAGCAGCTCGCCCGGCTCGTCGACGACCTGGGCGTCGACGTGTTCGCGTTCGGCATCACCAGCGACTTCAGGACGCGCCTCTTCCCCGGCAGCGCGCGGCTGATCGAGCTGGCCGACCGGGTGCAGGTGCCGCAGGTGGAGGCGCTGTGCTGGTGCGGGGCGCGCGCCACCCACAACGCCCGCACGGTCGACGGGGTCATGGTGGTCGCCGGGGAGCAGGTCGTCGTCGGCGACGTGGAGCAGCCCGAGGGGACGCTGGACGTCGGCCCGGTGGGCACCATCGCCTACGAGGTGCTGTGCCGGCGCCACCACGTGCGCCGGGAGACCGCCGCGGTCGCCGCCGGGCGCGCTCAGTCCCCCCGCAGCACCAGCTCGTCGCCGTGGCCCGCGTCGCAGCGGCCGTCGTGGAACACGCCGCCGCCGGCCGCCACGACGTAGTCGGGCCGGGGGTCCACCACCACGCGGTGCAGCGCCCCTCCCGAACTGGTGACGGTCCTCGCGCACGCCTGCACGTCGGCGGCCGCACCGCCCTGCCCGCCCAGCCACAGGTCCAGCCACAGGGTGGAACCGGTGCCGTCGACGTCGCGCCCCTGGTGGCACGGGCCGTCCTGGGGGGCGGGCCCGTCGCCGCAGGTGTCCTCCACGACGAAGTAGCGCCGCACGTGCGGCACGTACACGCGCGTCCCCGCCGGCAGGTCCAGGACGTCCAGGCCGCTGCTGAGGTCGTGGCCCACCGCCAGCGTCACCGGGTCGTCGTACGAGCCGGTGCCGCCGGCCACCTCGTGCACCACGGGGTGGGAGATGACGGAACTGCCGGGCGGGGTGTTGTCGTACCAGGTGTACCCGGTGGTGTAGACGGTGTCGATCACCGTCTCCCCCGCCCGGGTCCCCCCACCGGCAGGGCCCTGCGGCACCGGGGAGGCCGGCGCAGCGGTGCAGGACGCCAGCGCACCGACGGCCACCAGGACCGCCGCCAGCACCGGGGGGCGTGGACGAAGCACCCGCGTCCTCCCTGCCCGCGCCGCCGCCGGCGCCGTGCCGCCGGGGACCTGCGTGATCGCCCCAGTTTCGCACGCCGGCACCGCCGGGGCCCCGGCCGCTCACGCACCACCGCCCCACCTCACCCGTCCGGCCACGTCCGCGACAGCTCGGGACCACTCGGTCCCCGTCCGTGACGAGTACGAGCCACGAACTGTGCGAGCCCCCGCAACACGCCGTGAGCACCTGTACTGCAACAGGTGCACCGGTGGCTGCGAGCGCCTCGGAACGCCTGTGCGGGCCGTAGCTTCTCGCTGAGCCCGAACCGTGTCCGCGGCGAGCGGCGTCCACGCATCGGCCGATCGTCTGGGGGGACGAGCACAGGTGCACGAGAGTTCCACGGGACCCGTCTTCCTCAACCCGTCCGGCCGCCGGTGGCGCGCCGTGCGGCGCGGCGCGGCCGTCGTCGCCGCGCTGGCCGCCGCCGCCGCCGGTGTCGCCGCACCCCACCTGCACGAACTGCCGCAGGAGTCCGCGCGCGTCGAGCACCGCGCCGAGGTGACCTCCGAACAGACCGGTCTGGACGCACCGATCGTCGGCCGCGGGCCGCTCGTCCGCGTGCTGGAGGTGAAGCCGGACGGCGGGCGGACCGTGGGCCTGGACCCGTTCACCGGTGAGGTGATCACCGAGCTCGCACCGCAGGAGGCCGAGGCCGCGGGCTCGTCGAAGTACGTCATCGAGAAGTACGGGTACTCCGCCACCGCGGAACGCACCATCTCGCTCACGTTCGACGACGGACCCGACGCGACCTACACCCCGGAACTGCTCGACCTGCTGAGCCGCAACGGGGTTCCCGCGACGTTCTTCGTCACCGGCGAGAGCATCGCCCGGAACCCCGAGATCATCCGCCGCGAAGCGCGCGAGGGCCACGCCATCGCCAACCACTCGCTCACGCACGTCGACATCACCAGCGCACCGGACTGGCGCGCCCGCCTGGAGCTCGTGACGACCGACCGGATCCTGCGGGCCACCACCCACCAGAGCGTGGGGTACTTCCGGCTGCCCTACGAGGGCGACGACGTCGAGTCGACCCAGCGGACCGTCGACGGGCTGCTGCGCGCGCAGAAGTACGGCTACGTGGTGACCAGCCACGACTTCGACACGCTGGACTGGATGCACGCCGAGGAGGGGAGCCCCATCCCGCTGCCGGACCTGTCCAGCGGCGAGAACATCACGCTGCTGCTGCACGACGCCGGCGGCAGGTCCCGCCGGCAGACGCTCGACTACGTCGCCGAGCTCATCCCCCACGCCAAGGCGCACGGGTACACCTTCCACACCATGCCGCAGGCGCAGCCCTGGCTGCAGGAGCGCGTGCACACCGTGGAACCGACCTTCTGGGACCGGCTGACGTTCCAGCTGGCGCGCATCGCGTTCGGCTGGAGCGAGAACCTCGTCCGGGTCCTGTTCGGCTTCGCCGTCGCCTCCGTGTTCCTGCTGGGGACCTTCAACACCGTCCTGGCGCTCGTCCGGCGCCGGCGCCGGCGCGCGCAGGTGACGCGGTGGGCCACCTGCCCGCCGGCACCGGTGGAGGTGACGGTCCTGCTGGCCGCCTACGACGAGGGGGCGGTCATCGCGCGGACGCTGCGCAGCCTGCTGACCTCCACCCACCCGGTGCGCGAGTTCCTCGTCGTCGACGACGGCTCCACCGACGACACCGCCGAGCAGGCCCGCCTGGTCGCGCGGGAGGACCCGCGCGTGCGGGTGGTCCGCCAGGCGAACACCGGGAAGGCCGGAGCGCTCAACCACGGCCTGCGCATCGCCGAGGGGGAGGTGGTCGTCACCCTCGACGCCGACACGATCGTCCAGCCGCACACGGTCGGGAACCTGGTCCGCCACTTCCAGCACGACCACGAGGGGACCCTCGGCGCGGTCGCCGGCGTCGTGCGCGTCGGGAACTCCGACCGCAACGTCATCACCCGCTGGCAGGCCCTGGAGTACGTCACGCAGATCGGCGTCGAGCGCGCCGCCGCCGACCTCCTGGGGGCGATCTCCATCGTGCCCGGGGCGTGCGCCGCCTGGCGGCGCCGGGCGGTCCTCGCGGCCGGCGGGTTCTCCGAGAGCACCCTCGCCGAGGACTGCGACCTGTGCCTGTCGCTGCAGCGGGCGGGGTGGCGCGTCACGCAGGACGACGAGGCCCCCGCCTACACCGAGGCCCCCGACACCGCCGACGCCCTGCTGCAGCAGCGGGTGCGCTGGACCTTCGGCACCATGCAGGCCATCTGGCGGCACCGCAGCCTGCTGTTCAGCAGCTCGAAGCGCTGGCTGGGGTGGTTCGTCCTGCCCTGGTACGTGCTGTCCGTCCTGCTGCCCCTGCTGTTCCTGCCGGTGCTGACCGTGCTGGCGGTGTTCGCGCTGCAGATCGGGGGTGCCGCGATGCTCCTGCAGTACTTCGCCGCGTTCACCGCCGTGAACCTCGTCGTCGTGGGCGTCGGCGTGCGCCTGATGGGCGAACCCCTGCGGTTGCTGCTGTTCGTGCCGGTGTACCGGCTGATCTACGAGCCGCTGCGCGCCTACCTGCTCTACACCTGCGCCCTGACGGCGCTGCGCGGTGCGCGGCTGGGCTGGAACAAGCTCGCCCGCACCGGCGTCCTCGACGTGCGCCACACCGCGGCGATCGCCGTGGCGCCGGCCGCAGGCGGCGAGGGCGTGCACACCGTGGAGGTTCCGGCGTGAGCCTGGACACGCCCCCCCGCACCGCGAACACCGCGGACGCCACGGCCGCCACGGACCCGGTCCCCGGCCGGGCCGCGGACGCCCCGGTGACCACCGGCGGCGCGGTCGTCGCACCGCGCGCGGCGCGGGTTCCGGGACGCGACCGCTACATCGACTCGCTGCGCGTCGTGGCGCTGGCGCGGGTCGTCGCGTACCACGTCGTCGGTGGCGCGTGGCTACCGGTGCTGTTCCCCTCGATGGGCGTGATGTTCGCGCTGGGGGGAGCCCTGATGGCCTCCTCCCTGGACCGCGCCGCACCGGTGCACCGGCACGTGCTGCGCAGGCGCCTGCGGCGCCTGCTGCCGCCGCTGTGGCTGTACGGCGCGCTCGTCGTCCCCGTCATGCTGCTGCAGGGCTGGAGCGTCGACACCGCCGCGTACCGGGGTTCACCGCTGACGTGGTCCACCGCGTTCTTCTGGGTGGTGCCGCTGTCGGACCCGCCGGGTTCGCAGTGGGGCGAGGACTGGGTGCTGCCGCTGTGGTACATCCGCACCTACCTGTGGCTGGTCCTGCTCTCGCCGGCCCTGCTGTGGGCGTTCCGGCGCTGGCCCCTGCGCACCGCCTCCGTGCCGCTGGGGCTGCTCGGCGCGTACGCCGCGGGCCTGTGGTCGAACACCGGCCGCGTGAGCGAGGCCGTGCTGTCCTTCGCGACGTTCGGCGCCTGCTGGGTGGCGGGTTTCGCCCACCACGACGGCCTCCTGCGGCGGGTGCCGTGGCGGGTCGTGGCGCCGTTCGCCCTGCTGGTCGCCGCGGGCGGCATCGGCTACGCGCTGCACCACGCCGCACCGGGGCCGGGCGGCTGGAACATCGACGACATCCCCGTCGCCGACGGGCTGTACTGCCTGGGGTTCGTGCTCCTGCTGCTGCGCGCGTACCCCGACTTCAGCTGGATGGCGCGCCACCGGTGGCTGGACGCGTTCGTGGGGGCCGTGAACTCCCGCGCGGTGACGATCTACCTGTGGGGGAACCTCGCGATCTGGCTGGCCGGCCACGCCACGGGGATGACCCCGTTCACCGCGACGGTCAGCGGACTGAGGGGGTGGGGCGAGGTGCAGCTGCTGCTCATCACCGCCGTGCTGCTCACCGCGGCGGTCCTGGCGTTCGGCTGGGCCGAGGACGTGGCCGCCGGCCTGCGGCCACGGCTGCTGCCGGGTTCCGCACCGCGCCGGCTGACCCGCCGGCCGGGCACGGCACCGGGGACGGTGGTCGTGGACGTGCGCGGGCCGGCGGCCGTCAGCGGCGGGCGCGGGCCAGCAGGCCCGCGGTGAGCGCCGCGGCGCCCACGGCGGCGCCGCCCAGGGCGCGGCGGTGCAGCAGCGCCCACACCTGCGGGCTGCGCGCGTGGGAGCGCTCGTCGAACGGCCCGCGCGCGCCGTGGTCGCCGGGCACCGGCGAGTGCAGGTAGTCGCCGACCATCGTCTCGCGCGGCTGCTCGCTCTGCTGCCCGTCCACGCCCGTGCGAGCCAGGTAGCGGTCCATCAGCGGGGCGACGAACCGGTTGCCGAGGATCGTGCCGCCCGTGGAGGCACCGACCCACGTGGTGCGGCGCGGGCGGTCCACCACGTCGCCGACGACGCGGGCGCACAGCTCCGGCTGGTAGATCGGCGCCACGGGCTGCGGGTGCTTCGGCAGCGTGGAGCGGACCCACCCGAACTGGGTGGTGTTCATCCCCGGCATGTGGACGATCGACACGGTCACGGAACTGCCCTCGTGCAGCAGCTCCGTGATGACGCTCTCGGTGAACCCGACGATCGCGTGCTTGGCGCCGCAGTACGCGGACTGCAGCGGGATGCCCCGGTGCGCCAGGGCGGAGCCGACCTGCACGATCCGGCCTCGGTCGCGCGGGCGCATCAGGGCCAGCGCGGCGCGGGTGCCGTTGACGAAACCGAGGTAGGTGGTGGCGGTGGCGCGCTCGTAGTCGCGCGGATCGACCTCCCAGAACGGGGCGAACACGCTGGCCATCGCGTCGTTCACCCACACCTCGACCGTGCCCAGCTCCGCCTCGACGCGCTGCGCGGCGGCCTCCACGGCCTCGTGGTCGCCCACGTCGCACGGCACGCCCAGGGCGCGGCGGCCGCGGGCGGCGACGTCGGCGACGGCGCCGGCCAGGCCGTCGCGGCCGCGCGCCAGCACGGCGACGTCCCAGCTGCGCTCGGCGAGCTCGCGCACGACCGCGCGCCCCAGCCCGGCCGAGCCGCCGGTGACGACGGCCACCCCGCGCGCCGACGGCGCGGCCCGCAGCGAACGCAGCTCCTCGTCGGTCCCCTCGGTGCTGGCGGAGCTCACCGGTCCCCCTCCCGTCCACGGCGGCGCGGGTGCGCGCCGGTCGCCGACCACCTTGGCGCAGCCGCGCCGCGCCCGCCCGCCGAGGCCGCGGGGTGCGGGCGGGGCCGTGCGCGGCGAGGATGCCCGCATGGACGAGCACGACATCCGCGAGCGGATCAACACCCTCGTCGAGCGCGAGCACGCGCTGCGCGCGGCGCTGGCCGAGGGGAAGCTGTCGGCGCAGGAGGAGCACGCCGAGCTGAAGGACGCCGAGCAGGAGCTGGACCAGCTGTGGGACCTGCTGCGCCAGCGGGAGGCGCGCCGCGAGGCCGGGCTGGACCCGGCCGGCGCCGACGAGCGCCCCGTCAGCGAGGTGGAGGACTACCAGCAGTAGGGCCACCCGGGGCGAGGCCCAGCTGCAGGTCCAGGCGCAGGTCCGCCGCGGCGGTCGCCTCCACCCGCACGGGCACCTGGAGGACGCGCCGGTGCAGGTGGCACGTCGCGCCCGGTGCGCCGCCGGCGTCGCAGGTGGCGGCCTGCACCTCCACGCGCAGCACCCCGCCCGGGACGTCCGCGGCGACCTCCAGCTCGCGCTGGACGCCCGGCGCGGCACCGGACCCGGCGCGCAGCAGCGCGGGCGGCTCGGCGCGCACGTCCAGCACCGCTGCTGCGCCGGAACGCCCGTCGACCTCCTGACCGGCCGGGGGGTGCACCCGCACGGTCAGGCGCACCGGTCCCGGTGGCAGGGCGACCGGTCCGCGCCGCTCGCTGCCGCCGGCGCGCAGGGCCACCGGCAGCGGCAGGCGCGTCAGGCGGTGCGCGGCGGACTCCACGACCACGAGGGACGCACCTCCTCCACCGTCGCCGTCGCCGCCCGCGAGGACGAGCACGTCGGCGGGTTCGGCCAGGCCGTCGGCGAGCGTGGTGACCTCGCCGGTGGCGGGGTCCAGGCGGCGCAGCGCGCCGTTGAAGGTGTCGGCCACGAGCACCGACCCGTCCGGGGCGACCGCCACGCCCAGCGGGTGCTGCAGCAGCGCCCGCTCCCCCTCCGGCCCGCCCGCCCCGGGGCCGTCGCGGAACCCGAAGTCGAACAGCCCCTGCCCCGCGGCGGTGGCCACCACGTGGCCGGGCCGGGCGACGGGGCCGGCGTTCGCCATCCGGCCGTCGGTGACGACGGGCACGGCCCGGTCCACCGGGCCGGTGCGGCGCAGCGAGCGCAGCGCGGACGTCTCCGCGTCGACGAACCACGCCACCTCCCCGGTACCGGTGCGCTGCACGGCGATCCCCGAGGGCTGCGCCAGCCACGCCGCCTCGGCGGCCCCGTCCCGCAGGCCCTCCGCGGTGGTGCCGGCGACGACCCGGACGACCTCCCCCAGCGGGTCGAACGCCCACAGCTGGTGGGTGCCGGCCATCGCGACGAGCACCTGCCCGTCGAACCAGGCCACGTCCCACGGCGAGGACAGGTCCTGCGCCAGGGCGGGCCCGCCGCCGGAACGGTGCCGGGCCTGCCGGCCGGTGCCGGCGACGGTGCGCACGCGCCCGTCGGCCAGTCGCACCCCGCGCAGGGCGTGGGCGCCGCGGTCGGCGACGACGACGTCGTAGCCGGCGCGGGCGGCGACGTCCGGCGGCAGCAGCGCCAGGCCCTGCGGCTCGTCGAAGCCGCCGGTGAGCACGCGCAGCGGCGTGGTCAGGTCGGCGGCGAGCTCGACGAGCCGGTGGTGGCCGGTGTCGGCGACGAGGACGCTGCCGCCGGGCAGCGCGAGGGCACGGGCCGGGAACCGCAGCGCGCCGGCCGCCCCGCCACCCCCCTCCCCGGCGGAAACCATCGTTTCCGCCCCCTCGGGTGGTCCCGCAGGGGCGGAAACGATGGTTTCCGCGCGGTGGGGGGCGCAGGGGAGGTCGTCCAGGAGGTCGGCGACGACGGCGGCGATCCGCTCGCCGTGCCCCTCCCCGGAGAACGTGGCGGCGACGTACCCGGCGGGGTCGACGACGACGAGGGTCGGCCAGGCCCGCACCGCGTACGCCGACCAGGTGCGGCGCTCGGCGTCGTCGAGCACGGGGTGGCCGACGCCCAGCCGGGCGACGGCCGCGTCGAGGGCGGCCGGTTCCGCCTCGTGCGGGAACTTCGGCGAGTGCACCCCCACGGCGGCGAGCGCGTCGCCGAAGCGCTCCCGCAGGGCCTCGACCTCGGGCAGGACGTGGACGCAGTTCACGCACGAGGAGGTGAAGAAGTCCAGCAGCACGACGCGGCCGCGCAGGTCGGGCGGCGCGCCGGGGCCGGCGGTGCCGAGCCAGCGCCGGCCGATGAGGCGGGGGGCGCGGACCCGGCCGGCGGGCCGGGCCGGCGGGCGGGTGGGGCCGGGCACGTCCCCAGTGTCGCCGCGACCGCCCGGCGCTGCGACCGGCGGGGGGGATCTCCCCGCGGGAGATCTCCCGCGGGGAGAAACCGCGCGGGGGAGCCCCGGGTCGGGGTGAGGGTGGTGGACACCGGGAACCCACGACCGCGAGGAGACGCGATGTCCACCCCGACCACCACCGGGCCGTTCGACGACCAGTTGTCGCAACGGCTGCTGTTCCAGCGCATCGTCGTCCTCGGCCAGGAGGTCGACGACGCCGTCGCGAACCGGGTGTGCGCGCAACTGCTGCTGCTGGCCGCCGACGACCCGAAGAGCGACGTCGCCCTGTACATCAACTCCCCCGGTGGTTCCATCAGCGCCGGGCTCGCCATCTACGACACGATGCGCCTGGTCCCCAACGACGTCGCCACCCTCGTCATGGGCATGGCGGCCAGCATGGGCCAGTTCCTGCTGGGCGCGGGAACGCCCGGCAAGCGGTTCGCGCTGCCGCACGCGCGGGTGATGATGCACCAGCCCTCCGGCGGGATCGGCGGGACCGCCGCGGACATCGCGATCCAGGCGGAGAACCTCGCGCACACGAAGGCGACGATGCAGCGGCTCATCGCCGAGCACACCGGCCAGGACGTGGCGACGGTCGAGCGGGACTCGCAGCGGGACCGCTGGTTCACGGCCGAGGAGGCGCGCGAGTACGGCATCGTGGACCGCGTCGTGGAGCGGGTGGACGACGTGCGCCTGGGCGCGGGGCGGAGGGTCGGGCTGTGAGCACCCTCGTCCCGTACGTCACGGAGTCCACCCCGCGCGGGGAACGCACCTCCGACGTGTTCAGCCGCCTGCTGTCCGAACGCATCGTGTTCCTCGGCGGGGAGATCGACGACGCGGTCGCGAACGTCGTCATCGCGCAGCTGCTGCACCTGGCCTCGGAGGACCCGGTGGCGGACGTGAACCTCTACGTGAACTCCCCCGGGGGCTCGGCCACCGCCCTGATGGCGATCTACGACACGGTGCGGTTCGTGCAGCCGGACGTGGCGACGTTCTGCGTCGGGCAGGCGGCCTCGGCCGCGGCGGTGCTGCTGGCCGCGGGGGCACCGGGCAAGCGCTCGGTGCTGGAGCACTCCCGGGTGCTGCTGCACCAGCCGTCCGGGGGCGCGCAGGGCACGGCGGCGGACCTGCAGATCCAGGCGCGGGAGGTGCTGCGGCTGCGCGGGGAGATCGAGCAGGTGCTCTCCCGGCACACCGGGCACTCCGTGGAGCGGTTGCGCGCCGACCTGGACCGCGACCTGGTGCTGCCGGCGGCGGAGGCGGTCGCCTACGGCGTCGCCGACCGGGTGATCGCCCCCGCCGACCTGCGTCCCGCCCACCCCTGATCGTCCTGCACTCCCGGGGACTCCCGAACGTCCCTGCTCCTCCCCACCCCCGGTGATCAAGGAAGTGGCAACTTCCTTGATCACCGGGGGTGGGGGCGGGTCGGGGGCGGGGCCGTCGGGGAACTCAGGCAGCGAGGGACAGGGAGACCGTCCCGGCGGGGGCGGCGGGACGCGCACCGGTGCGCACCGGCGACGTGCCCACCGACGACGTCACGTCCAGCGGCTCGCCGGCGGCACGGCGCAGCAGTTCCGCCAGCGGCAGGCCGAGGGCTGCGCAGATCGCCGCGACGACCTCCGAGGACGGTTCCTTCCCGCCGCGCTCCACCTGCGACAGGTGCGGCAGCGAGACGCCGGAGGCGGCGGCCACGCCGGCCAGGGTGCGGCCCTGCGCGGCTCGCTCCTCGCGCAGCACCGAACCCACCAGTTCGCGCAGCAGCGGGCCGCGACGGGTGCGGCGGGCACGCACCGGCAGCAGGACCGGCGGCGGTGCGGGACTGCTCACGGCGACCTCCAGCGTCGGGGTCCCACCGACGGTAGCGCCGGCCCGCGGGACGCGGCAGGTCCGTCCGCTGTCAGCGGACGGCCCCCGCCGGTGCCGCGGGTGCCCGGCCGCCGGGAGGTCTCAGCGGTCCTCGAAGGCGGTGGCCATCCGCACCTGCTCGTCGAGGACGGCGCCGATGCGCGCCTGCACCGCGTCCAGCTCCCGGATGATCGCCGCCGTGCCCTCGATGCCGGCGCTGACCTGCTCGCTGGAGGCCTGGATGCCGGCGATCTGCTGCGCGACGCGGTGGGTGGCGTCGGCGGTCTCGCGGGCCAGGTCCTTGACCTCGCTGGCGACGACCGCGAAGCCGCGGCCCAGCTCACCGGCGCGCGCGGCCTCGATGGTCGCGTTCAGCGCCAGCAGGTTCGTCTGGTCCGCGATCCCCGAGATGATCTTGATGACCTCCCCGACGGCCTGCGACGACTGCGCCAGCGCCTGCACCTCCCCGGTCAGGGCGGAGGCCTGCCCGGCGGCGGAGTCGCCGACGCGGCCGGCGTCGAGGACCGCGTCGCGCAGGCGGGAGACGGTGTCGAGCAGTTCGCGGGAGTTCTGCGCGTCCACCTCGGCGCGGTGCAGCACGTCCAGGCGCTGCGACACCAGCTGGGCGACGTTGCGCAGCGCCGCCGCGCGCGTCTGGGACAGGTCGACGAACTCGCTGACGAAGAAGTCCATGGTGCCGACGACCTGACCGCCGACGACGATGGGGAAGCACACGCCGGACTTCACGCCGGCGCGCTGCGCGGCGGGTGCGCGCACGCAGTCGGTGACCTCCGCCAGGTCGCGCACGAACACCAGGTCGCGCGAGCGCCAGGCGCGGCCGGAGAGCCCCACGCCCTCGGCGAACGAGGCGGCCAGCGTCACCCGGCGGAACTCGTCGCCGGCCGAGCCGGACTCGACGGAGAACTTCAGGGTGCGGTCGGACTCGTCCAGGGCCCAGTACGACCCGTACGCCCAGCCGAACACCCTGCGGACGGTGTCCAGGGCGATGCGGACCGCCTGGTCCCGGTCGCGGCCGTCGTTCAGGGCGGTGACGACGGTGGTGACGGCCTCCCGGTCGGCGAGGGTCTCGGCCAGCTCGGCGCGCTCGCGCACCGTGCGGCGCGCGTTCGCCAGCACGCGGTCGATGGTGCGCCACTTCTCGGCGCGGGCGCCGAAGAACGGCAGCGGCTCGTGGTGGTAGTACTCGGCGAGGCACACGACGCGGCCGTCCTCGACGACGGGGAACAGCGCACCCTCCACCGCCCCGGCCTCGCGCGCGTCGCGCCAGCGAGCGCACGTGGTGGTGGACGACTGCCCGGTCAGGTGCACCAGCTCGCGCTCCTGCAGGACCCGCCCGCCCCAGCCGTCGCCGGGGCCGATGGCGGTGCCGCGCGAGCGGGCCATGCGGCCGGTCGCTGCACCGAACTCGGCGGTGACGACGAACCGCCCGTCGCCCCGCGGGCACCACAGGGCGCCGTAGTCCAGACCGAGGACGTCGGTGACGATGCGCACGGTGGTGCGGTGCACGTCCTCCTGGCACCGGGCGTCGTCGAAGGCGACGAGGATCGCCTCCAGCGTCTCGACGTCCCGGGGCACGGCACCGGGGGTGGCCTGGGCGGGGCCTGCGGTCTTGGTGCGTCCGAACACGTCCACTCCGGGAGGTCTGGGGAGGCCGCCGTGGCTCGCCGGGGCGCGAGGGCGTCCCCTCCCATCGGCACGGGCCGCCCGCGCCTTGAACGGCCCGCTCCTCGAACGGCCCGCGGCGTCCCCCTGCGCCACACTGGCCCGGTGCCGCGACCGCCCCGTTCCCGCGCCGCCCGCCGCCCGCTGACGACCGCCCTGCTGCTGGGGGTGCTGACGTGCTCGGTCCCGGCGCCGGCCGCGGCGGTGGAGCCGTTCCGGGTGCCCGACCAGGTCACCGACCGGGTGGGGGCGCTCACCGGCACCGACGTGACGCCGGCGCTGCGCGAGCTGCAGCAGCGGGAGGGCGTGCAGCTGTGGGTGGTGCTCGTGGACTCCTTCGACGGCGCCGACCCCGTGCAGTGGGCCGAGGAGACCGCCGTGGCCAGCGGTCTGGGCGTCGACGACGTGCTGCTGGCGGTGGCGACGCAGGAGGGCTCCTTCGCGTACTCCGTGGACGACGCCTCCCCGCTGAGCGACGCGGACGTGGCGCGGGTCGCCCGCGACACCGAGGCGCGCCTGGCGGAGGGCGACTGGGACGGCGCGGTCGTCGCCGGCGCGGAGTCCATCGACGACGCGCTGGGCGGCGGGTTCCCGTGGGGGGTGGCGGCCGCCGGCGCCGTCGTGGTCGCCGGGGGCGGCGCGCTGCTCCTGGCCCGCTCGCGCCGGCGCGGCGCGCACGGGGACGGGCCCGGTGCTGCGGACGGCGAGTTCGCCGGCACGAGCACCGCCGACCTGGCCCGCACGGCCGACGCGCTGCTGGTGCGCGCCGACGACGCGGTCCGCTCCAGCGCCGAGGAGCTGGCGTTCGCGACCGCCGAGTTCGGCGAGGAGGCCACCGCCGCCTTCCGCCGGGTGCTGGACGACGCCCGCTCCGCGCTGACCGCGGCGTTCGCCGCGCGGCAGTCGCTGGAGGACGCGGAGCCGGAGACGGAGGCGCGCCGGCGCGAGGTGCTCACCGGCGTCGTCGCCGACTGCCGCCGCGTGGACGAGACGCTGGACGCCGCCGCGGGTGACGTGGACGCGCTGCGCGACCTGCTGCGCCGCGCCCCGCAGGTCCTGGCGGGCGTGGAGGAGCGGCTCCCCGCCCTGGACGCCGGTCTCGGCCCCGCGCGCGAGCGGGTGGCGGCGCTGCGGGCGGAGTTCGGGGAGACCGCCGCCGCGGCGGTGGCCGACGCCCCCGCGCAGGCCGCCGAGCGCGTGGAGCTGGCGCGGCGCTCGGTGGCGGTGGCGCGGGAGGCGCTGGCCGACCCGGCGCGCTCCGGCGACGTGGTGGAGGCCGTGCGCGCCGCGGAGGGGGCGCTCGCGCAGGCTGAGCAGCTGCTGGGTTCGGTGCAGCGGGCCGGCACCGACCTGCGCCGCGCGGCGCAGGAGCTGCCGGTGGCGCTGGCACGGCTGCGGGCGGCGGCCGGCGTCCCCGTGGACGTGCCGTCCGGCGCGCCGGGCGCTGCGCAGGTGGCGTCCGCGGCGGCCGCGGCCCGGGCCGTGGCGGACGGCGCGCAGCAGCAGGGGCGCGAGGACCCGCTGGGGGCGCTGCACCGCGTCGTGGAGGCCGAGCGAGCGCTGGACGCGGCGCGCGACGCCGCCGAGGCGGGTGCCCGGGAGCGCCGCGAGGAGCGGGCGGCGCTGGAGCAGGCGCTGCTGGCGGCGCGCGCGGAGGTGGACGCGGCGGAGGACTTCGTGGCCACGCGGCGCGGCGCGGTGGGCGGCACGGCCCGCACCCGGCTGGCCGAGGCCCGCCGGCACCTGGAGCGGGCGGCGGCGCTGGCGCGGGAGGACCCGGTGACGGCGCTGGGGCACGCCCGCACCGCCGACGCGCTGGCGGAGGACGCCGGGCGGCTGGCGCGTGCGGACGCCACCTCGTGGGGTGCGGCGGGAACGGTGGCCGGCCCGGGCCTGGAGGACCTGCTGGGCAGCGTGCTGGTGGGCGGCGGCCGCCGCCGCGGCGGGTACGGCTCCTCGTGGGGAGGCGGGTTCGGCGGCGGGTTCGGCGGGTTCGGCGGGTCGTGGGGCGGGCCGGGGCCGGGCGGGCGGCGCGCTCGCTCGCGGGGGTTCGGCGGCGGGTTCGGCGGCGGGTTCGGCGGGGGTTCCGGCGGCCGGCGGTCCTCCGGCGGAGGCCGGCGCGGGGCGGGCGGGCGGTTCTGACGGACCGCCCGAGCTGCCCACCGCCGCCGGGGCTGGGAGGGTCGGCCCGGCACGGGCAGCACCAGCAGCACGAGGCGCCGGCGGGGCCGGCGCAGGAGGAGGGGACGTGGCGCAGAAGCAGTCGATCCTGGGGCGCATCGCGCAGCTGGCGCGGGCGAACGTCAACGCGCTCATCGACCAGGCGGAGGACCCCGAGAAGGTCCTGGACCAGGTGATCCGCGACTACACGGCGAACATCGCCGACGCCGAGGCGGCGATCGCGCAGACGATCGGGAACCTGCGCCTGGCCGAGGCCGACCGCGACGACGACGTGGCCGCGGTGCGGGAGTGGGGCGCGAAGGCCCTGGCGGCCTCGCGCAAGGCCGACGAGCTGCGCGCCGCGGGGAGGGCGGCGGAGGCGGACCGCTTCGACGAGCTGGCGAAGCTGGCGCTGAAGCGGCAGATCTCCTTCGAGCAGGAGGTCAGCGCGGCGGCGCCGCAGATCGCGGCGCAGACGGAGGTCGTCGACAAGCTCAAGAGCGGGCTGGCGTCGATGAAGGAGAAGCTGGTGGAGCTGCGCGGCAAGCGCGACCAGCTGGTGGCGCGCGCGAAGGCCGCGCAGGCCCAGTCGCAGGTGCAGGCGGCGATCGGCTCGATCGACGTGCTGGACCCCACCTCGGAGCTGTCGCGCTTCGAGGAGCGGGTGCGCCGGGAGGAGGCGCGGGTGGCCGGGCAGGCGGAGCTGCAGGCCGGCTCCCTGGACGCGCGCTTCGCCGAGCTGGAGGACCTGTCGGCCGACCTGGACGTCGAGGCCCGCCTGGCCGCCCTCAAGGCCGGCGGCGCCTGACCCCTGCTCCCACCCCGCGGTGATCAAGGAAGTTGCCACTTCCTTGATCACCGCGTGGTGGGGGGCCGGGTGGGGAGCAGGGGCGGCCGGCGGGGCGCGCCGCGGGTGCGACGGACGTCGGGTGCCGGGCGCAACGATCGGGGGACGGCCCCCGGGCGGGGGGGTACCTACGCTGTGGGAGTGAGCGCCGTCCCGCCGCCGGCCCCGCCGGTCTCCCCGCCGGTGCGCGACCCCCGCGTCGCCCGCTGGCCCTTCGCCCCGCGCCTGCGCGACCTGCTGGCCATCGCGCTGTCGCTGCCGGTGGCGGTCGTCTGGTTCTCCGCGCGGGTCGAGGGACCCGCCAGCGCCGCCGGCGGGTTCACCGCCGCCCCGCTGGACCTCTCGCACGTCGGTGCCGTCGACGTGCTGCTGCTGCTGGTGGCACTGGCCTCCTGCGCGTCGCTGTGGTGGCGGCGCCGCTACCCGGTGGCGGTCACCGTCGCCTCGATCGCGGTGGCGCTGGTCGTGGCGTTCGACGGGGCGATGTTCTTCGCGCTGCTCACGCTGGCGGTGCGCCGCCGCGACCGCCTGCTGGTGCTGCTGGCGGTGCTGGGGTTCGTGGCGTCGGCGACGGCCGCGGTGCGCACCACGCTGGACGGGTGGGGCGTGTCGGTGTCCACCGCCGCGCTCGGCACGGCGCTCGTGGTGTTCGTCGGCGCCTACGTGGGGGCGCGCCGCGACCTGGTGTGCACGCTGTGGGAGCGCGCCGAGCGCGCCGAGCAGGAGCAGTCGCTGCGCGCCGAGCAGGCCCGGCTGGCCGAGCGCACCCGCATCGCGCGGGAGATGCACGACGTGCTGGCGCACCGCATCTCGCTGGTGGCGCTGCACGCCGGGGGACTGGAGGTGCGCCCCGACGTGGGCCCCGCGCAGGTGGAGACGACGGCGGCGACGATCCGGGAGACGGCGCGCACGGCGCTGGAGGACCTGCGCCGGGTCCTCGGCGTGCTGCGCACGCCCGGTTCCGGCGCCGGTGGCGCGGGGGGCAGCGCGGCCACCGCCGCGGAACTGGCACCGCAGCCGACGCTGGTGGACGTGCGCCGGCTGGTGGAGTCCAGCCGGGAGGCGGGGGTCGCGGCGCAGTTCCGCACGGACGTGCCGGTGCACGCGGACGTGCCCGCCGAGCTGGGCCGCACCGTGTACCGGGTGGTGCAGGAGGCGCTGACGAACGTGCACAAGCACGCCCCGTCGGCGCCCACGGTGGTGACGATCTCCGGGGAGGTGGGCCGCGAGCTGATCGTCACCGTGGTCAACGCCCGCCCCGACGGGCAGCCGTCCGGCCTGCCGGGGGCGGGGTCGGGGCTGGTGGGCCTGTCGGAGCGGGTGGGGTTCGCGGAGGGCACGATCCGCAGCGGGCCGGAACCCGGCGGCGGGTTCGCGGTGCGGGCGCAGCTGCCGTGGCCGCTGCCGGAGGGCCGCTCGGCTCAGCGGACCTCCGCCGCGTGGACGCCGCCGGATGCCAGACTCACCCCCGCACCGGTGGCGGTCGGCCGCGGCGGCACGCGCCCGGACCGTCCCGCGCCCGCCGGTGCGCCCGACGACGAACGGAGTGCAGCACCGTGACCACCGACCCGAACCCCGCGGCGGGGACCGCGACGAGCGGCGCACCGGCCCGCCCCACCCGGGTGCTGCTGGTGGACGACGACGCGCTGGTGCGCGCCGGGCTGCGGATGATCCTGTCCAGCGCCGAGGACGTCGAGGTCGTCGGGGAGGCGGAGAACGGCGCGCAGGCCGTGGAGGGCGTCGCCGCGCACCGCCCGGACATCGTGCTCATGGACGTGCGCATGCCGGTGATGGACGGGCTGACCGCGGCGAAGGCCATCACGGAGCGCCCGCAGGCGCCGCGCGTGGTGATGCTGACGACGTTCGACCTGGACGAGTACGTGTTCCAGGCGCTGCAGGCCGGCGCGACGGGTTTCCTGCTGAAGGACACCCCGCCGCGGGAGCTGGTCGCGGCGGTGCGGGTGGTCGCCGCGGGCGAGGCGATGCTCTCGCCGACGGTGACGCGCCGGCTGGTGGGGCACTTCGCCGCGGACGCGGTGAACCCGCGGCGGCGGGAGGCCGCCGAGCGCCTGCAGCTGCTGACCGAGCGCGAGCGGGAGGTGCTGGGCGCGGTGGGCCGCGGGCTGTCGAACGCCGAGATCGGCCGCGAGCTGTTCATGAGCGAGGCGACGGTGAAGACGCACGTGTCGCGGCTGCTGACGAAGCTGGAGGCGCACAACCGCGTGCAGGTGGCGATCGTGGCGCACGACGCGGGGCTGCTGGACGGCTGACGCGACCGCGGGTCGGCACGGCGCGCATGGGACGCGCCACGGCGGGTAGTTCCCGAGCGTGCACGGGGGACGGCTGCGAGAAGGGCGGCCGCCCCCGACGACGCCCACCGAGGAGACACCGTGGCCGAGGACCAGACCACCCCGCAGGACCCCAGCTCCCAGTACGCCCAGCCCGACAAGGAGGGCGAGCAGATCGCGCACCCCGGCCGCACCGGGGACCTGCGCGACGAGCCCGACCACGGCGAGGAGTCGTACCGGGGCAGCGGGCGCCTGGAGGGCAAGAAGGCCGTCATCACCGGCGGCGACTCCGGCATCGGCCGCGCCGTGGCCATCGCCTTCGCCCGCGAGGGCGCCGACGTGCTGATCGTGCACCTGCCCGAGGAGGAGGACGACGCCCGCACCACCGTCGGCCACGTCGAGGCCGCGGGCCGCGAGGGCGTCGCGCTGGCCGCCGACATCCGCGAGGAGGAGAACTGCCAGCGGATCGTCGACCGGGCCGTGCAGGAGTTCGGCCGCATCGACGTCCTCGTCAACAACGCCGCCTACCAGATGGCCCAGCCCGGCGGCATCGAGGACATCACCACCGAGCAGCTGGACCGCACGTTCAAGACGAACCTGTACGGGATGTTCTGGCTGACGAAGAAGGCCCTGCCGCACATGGGTGAGGGGTCCAGCATCATCAACACCGCCTCGATCCAGGCGTACCAGCCCTCCCCGCCGCTGCTGGACTACGCCACCACCAAGGCCGGCATCGTGAACTTCACCAAGGGCCTGGGGCAGATGCTGGCCGAGCGCGGGATCCGGGTGAACTGCGTGGCGCCCGGACCGATCTGGACGCCGCTGATCCCGGCGACGATGCCGGAGGACAAGGTCGGCTCCTTCGGCGAGGACGTGCCGATGGGCCGCGCCGGGCAGCCCGCCGAGCTGGCCCCGGCGTACGTGTTCTTCGCCTCGCAGGAGTCCAGCTACATCACCGCCGAGGTGATCGGCGTCACCGGCGGCAAGCCGATCTCCTGACCGCCGCAGGGCGTGCCGGGCCCGCCGGGGGTGCTCCCCGGCGGGCCCGGCGCCGTCCCGCTCAGCGCAGCAGGTCCGGCACCAGGGGGTCCACCCCGTGCACGTGGGTGGCGAGGAACGCGAACACCGTCTCGTACCAGAGGATCGCGTGCTGCGGGGCGAGCACCCAGTGGTTCTCGTCGGGGAAGTACAGGAACCGGTGCGGCAGATCCTGGGGGTCGCCGTCCCAGTTCTCGTTCAGGGCCCACCAGAGCGCCAGGCCCTCCCCGATCGGCACGCGGAAGTCCTCGTCGCCGTGGATCACCAGCACGGGGGTGGTGATGGCCGCCGCGTGCGCGGAGGGGTCGTTCGCGGCGACCATCTCGGGCGTCATCTCCCGCGACCAGTACCAGGGGGCGTCGGTGGTGCCCCCGAACCCGCGCAGCGACCACAGGGACGCGTGGGTGACGATCGCCCGGAAGCGGTCGGTGTGCCCGGCGATCCAGTTCGCCACGTACCCGCCGAAGGAGCCGCCCATGGCGGCGGTGCGGGTGGCGTCGAGGTCGTCGCGCTCCAGGGCTGCGTCGGTGACCGTCATGAGGTCCGTGTACGGCTCGGCGCCCCACGCCCCCCACCCCCGGGCGAGGAAGTCCGCCCCGTACCCGGTGGACAGGCCCGGGTCGGGCAGCAGGACGGCGTAGCCGCGCGCGACCGCCGGCCACGGGTTCCACCGCCACGACCAGGAGTTCCAGGAGCTCAGCGGCCCGCCGTGCACCCACAGCAGCAGCGGGGCGGGGTCCTCCGCGCGGGCGCCGGCCGGCAGCGCCAGCCAGGCGCGCAGCGGCGCGCCGTCGGCGGCGGTGGTGGTGACCTCGGTGAGGGTGCCGGGCAGCTGCACCTCCGGCGCGGGGCCGGGCAGGTGCTGCGGTTCCTGGCCGGCGGTGCGCGCGTCCAGGCGCACCACGGCCGGCGGGGCGTCCACGGCGGAGCGCACCGCGTACACGTGCGCGCCGTCCGGGGAGACCTGCAGGTCGCCGTAGGCGCCGTGGTCGCCCGTCAGCTGCACCACCTCACCGCTCGCGACGTCGACGCGCACCACGGGGGCGCGGCCGTGGTCGTCGGCGGCGAGGAACAGCTCGTCCGAACCGGGCCCCCACTGCGGCCGCGCGCCCCAGAACTCCCGCTCGGGCGCCACCTCCCGCACCCCGGAGCCGTCGAGGGCGACGACGACGAGCCGCACCGACGGCGGCCGCTGCGGAGTGGAGCGGGACTCGGCGAGCGCGGCGACGTGCCACCCGTCCGGGGAGACGACGACGGCGCCGAACTCGCGCTGCGGATCGTCGGCGAGGACGCGCACGGACCCGTCGGCGGTGGAGATCGCGACGAGCCGGACGTACCGGTCGCCGCGGGGCAGCGCGACCACCTCGGTGGTGACGAGCTCCGCGCCGTCGGGGGTCAGGGCGGCGTCGGCCTCGTGGTACCGCAGGCCCGGTGCGGGCGTCAGGTCCCGCCAGCGCACGGTCCCGCGGGTGCCGGCGGCGGTCTCGGCGCCGGGCAGCTCGGCGGTGAGGAAGCGCGGCTCGTCCGGGCCGAGGTCGGCGTCCCAGTACCGCACCGGCACGCGCGCGTGCAGGACGGCGCTGACCCCCTTCTCCTTCCGCGCCTTCCGGCGAGCGGCGTCGGAGGTGGGGCCGTCCTCGGCGTCGTCGGCACCGGGCATGGTCGCGGAGGTGACGACGACGCGGTCCCCGGTGCGGGCGACCAGCGGCGCGGACACGCCGCCGGGCCGGGTGCCGACGACGCGGGCCTCCCCCACCGGAGGCAGCGCCCACAGGGCGGCGGGCGCGTCCTCGGCGGGGCTCGCGTCCGGGTCCGGGCGCGCGGAGGTGAACAGCAGGGTGCCGTCGGGGGCGAACACGGGCGAGGACTCCGCCGCGGAGGAGCGGGTGAGCCGGCGGGCGGGGCGACGGCCGGTGGGGTCGACCTCCCACAGGGCCGTGCGCCGGCGGGTGGCGTCCGCCGTGAGGGTGGCCACCGTCGTCACCAGGCGGGTGCCGTCCGCGGACAGCGCCAGACCGGCCGTGCGCGGCAGGGCGGTGAAGGCGTCGAGGTCGGCGAACGGTGTGGCGGTGGGGCTGGGGGCCATGCCCCGTTCTACATCCCGGGGGCTACGGCCCGGCCGGGCGGGGGGCTGCGCCGGGCTGCCCGGGTCGCTCCTGGACGGAGCTGACCGGGACGGCGTCGGCGGGGGTGGTCGCGGCGGGCAGCAGCGCGATGCCGGCGGCGGTGGCGGCGGTGGCGACGAGGCCGAGGGCGAGGCGGTACGGGGTCATGCCGTTCTCCTTGCGCCGTCCGGGTGACGTGCCCCTGGTGTCGGCACCCCCGCTCCGTCCCTTGAACCCCACCTCCACCTCCACCCCGGCCCCCTCCCCACCCCGCTTCGCCCTGCCCCCGCGGTGATCAAGGAAGTTGCAACTTCCTTGATCACCGCGGGGGCAGGGCGAAGCGGGGTGGGGAGGGGGCCGGGGTGGAGGTGGAGGTGGGGTTCAAGGGACGGAGCGGGGGTGCCGACACCAGGGGCACGTCACCCGGACGGCGCAAGGAGAACGGCATGACCCCGTACCGCCTCGCCCTCGGCCTCGTCGCCACCGCCGCCACCGCCGCCGGCATCGCGCTGCTGCC
>NZ_JBBBEM010000074.1:0-44546 GCF_037154035.1 Kineococcus sp. G2
GGTCGGGGTGGGGACCAGGTGGGTGGGACGCACGCGCATGGGGGCGCGGCGCGCGCGCATGGTCGCCGGCGGGGCCGCGGCGGTGGACTGGGCGCGGCCCCGCAGCGGGGCCGGAACCCACCGCGGCGCGGGCCGCACCAGGAGGAGCAGAGATGTTCGTCGTCATCGGAGGGACCGGCAAGACCGGCCGGCGCGTCGCCGACCGGCTGCGCGCGCAGGGCGAGGACGTCCGCGTCGCGGCGCGCTCGACGACCCCGCGGTTCGACTGGGAGGACGCCTCCACCTGGGCGCCCGCGCTGGCCGGTGCGCAGGCCGCCTACGTCACCTACCACCCCGACCTCGCGTTCCCGGGCGTGCCGGAACTGATCGAGGAGTTCTGCGGCACCGCCCGCGCGGCGGGCGTGCGCCGCGTCGTGCTGCTGTCCGGCCGCGGCGAGGAGGGTGCGGTCGCCAGCGAGCAGGCCGTGCAGCGCTCCGGCCTGGAGTGGACCGTGGTGCGCTGCAACTGGTTCGACCAGAACTTCTCCGAGAGCTTCTTCCTGGGGCCGGTGCGCGCCGGGGTGCTGTCGATCCCCGCCGGGGACGCCGTCGAACCCTTCGTGGACGCCGACGACATCGCGGACGTGGCGACCGCCGCGCTGACCCGCCCCGGTCACGCCGGCCAGGTGCACGAGCTGTCCGGCCCGCGCCTGCTGAGCTTCACCGAGGTGGCGCGGGAACTGTCCGACGCCACGGGCCGGAACATCGCCTACGAGCCCGTCACCCGCGCCGAGTACGCCGCGGAACTCCAGCGCGAGGGCCTGCCGGCCGACTTCGCGGACCTGTTCGCGCTCATCCTGGACGGGCGCAACGCCTCGGTGACGGACGGGGTGGAACGGGTGCTGGGGCGGGCGCCGAAGGACTTCTCCGCCTACGCCCGCGACGCGGCGGCCAGCGGGGTGTGGGCTCCCCTGCCCGCCACCCCGGTCGGGTGACACGACCCGTGGTGCACCAGTTCCTCCTGCTGGCGGCGCTCGTCACCTCCGCCTGGCTGGCGGGCCTGTACTACGCCTTCTCCTGCTCGGTGCTGCCCGGGCTCGGGCGCACGGCGGACGGCACGTTCGTGGCAGCGGTGACGTCGATCAACGCGGCGATCCGCAACCCGCTGTTCGCCCTCTCGTTCGCCGGCGGCCCGGTGCTGACGGCGGGCGCGGTGCCGGCCGCGCTCGCCGCCGGCCGGGCGGGCGCGGCGGGCGCCGCCGCCGCGGCGCTGGCCCTGCACGCGGGGGCGCTGGCCGTCACGGTGACCCGCAACCTGCCGCTGAACGACGCCCTGGACGCCGCCGCGGACGGGCCCTGCCCGGCGCGCACGGGTTTCGAGCGCCCGTGGCGCCGCTGGAACGCGGTGCGGGCGGTGCTGGCGACCGGGGCCGTGACCGGCCTCGGCGCCGGGCTCGTCGCGGCCTGACGCGCACGGCGGGGCGGCACCCGGCTCCACCCGGGGCCGGGTGCCCTAGCGTCGGCGCCGTGGACTCACCGGGGTGGTTCGACGGCCCGCGCGCCCGCGACGCCTTCGTGCTGCGCGTGGTGATGCGACCGCCCTGGTCGGTGCGGGTGCTCGACGAGGCGCCGCTGACGGTGGTGGCGCTGCTGGCCGGCTCGGCGTGGCTGGTGAGCTCGTCCGGCGCGGTCCCGGTGGCGGCCGGGGACGTGGTGCTGGCCCGCGACGGCGAGCCGTACACCCTGGCGAGCTCACCCGACGCGCCGCCGGGCGCCGTCATCGGCGCCGGGCAGTCCTGCGCGGGCGCGGACGGGCGCGACCTGTCGCACGGCTGGCGCTCGGGGGTGCGCACGTGGGGCAACGACCCGGCGGGCCGGGACGTCATGGTGGTGGGCACGTTCCGCAGCCGCGGTGAGGTGGGCCGCCTGCTCACCGGGACGCTGCCGCCGCACGCGGTCGTCCCGGACCCCGACCCGGTGCTGCTGCCGCTGCTGGCGCGGGAGGTGGAGCGCGACGCCGGCGGGCAGGCGGTCGTCCTGGACCGGGTGCTGGACCTGCTGCTGCTCACCACCCTGCGGCGGTGGTCGGCCTCGGGGCCCGGCGCACCCGGCGCACCCGGTGCCCTGGCGGCCTCCGCGCCCGATCCCGTCGTGCACGGCGCCGTGCAGGCCCTGCACGCGGAACCGCAGGCCCCCTGGACGCTGGAGACCCTCGCCCGCCGGGCGGGGGTGTCGCGCTCCGCCCTGGCCCGCCGGTTCACGCAGCGGGTCGGGACGCCTCCGATGACGTACCTGGCGGACTGGCGCCTGGCGCTGGGGGCGGACCTGCTGGCCGACCCCGAGCTGACCGTCGCGGCGATCTCCCGGCGCGTGGGGTACGGCTCGCCGTTCAGCTTCAGCGCGGCGTTCAAACGCCGCTACGGGATCAGCCCGCAGGACTACCGGCTGCGCTGAGCGGTGGACGCTTCAGCGCAACCGGACGTGCCGCAACGCGGTCCAGCGCCGCTGCACGGCACCGCGCACAGGGCCGCTGCGAGGCAGCAGGTCCACCCCGCACACGCCGGCGACGCGCTCGGCGACCTGCGCGACGCCCAGGTCGTCGGTCGTCACGTGCTCGGCGAACTCCGCACCCCGCAGCCGGTCCAGGCAGTGCTCCACCCGGGCCAGCGCGAACGACTCCCCCGGCGCGCACCCCGACCGGGCGGTGGCGGCGGCGAGGGCTCGCCCGAGGGAGCGTTCGCGCAGCCGCCGCCGCACCGTGGTGGCGCTCGCCAGCAGCGCGACGTGCCGCACGTCGTGGCCGCGGCGGCGCAGTTCCCCGACGGTCTGGTCGAGGAACTCCGGTTCCACGACCGTCATGGGCACCAGGACGACGCCGTCCCAGCGCGAGGCGGCCAGGTCCAGGACCTCCGCGACGCCGCGGCGCCAGGTGGGCAGGTCCTGGTAGTCCCCGCGCAGCGAGGCGGGCAGGGTGCGGTGCAGGCCGATGCCGACGTGCTCGGGGTCGCACACGACGCTGCCGGGCAGCCGCCGGTGCAGTTCGTGCGCGGTCTGCGTCTTGCCGCCGCCGAACGGGCCGTTGATCCACACCAGCACGTCCCGCACGCTACGCGGGCACCCCTTCCCCGCGTGCTCTCGACGTACGCGGTGCGCGGGAGGACGATGGGGGTGGTGGCCGGGCGGCAGGGTGCCGCCCCCGCCGGGAGGAGGCCGCGATGAAGCGGTCAGCGGCACTGGCGTCCCTGCTCCTGGGTGCGGCCCTGGTGGGCGTGGCCCCACCGGCGTCGGCGGTGGCGAGCTGCGGGTACGTGTGGGGTTCCCTGCCGGAGAGCGCGCCGTCGGTGCGCAACGCGGAGGTCGTGGACGTGCGAGCGGGTTCCCACCCGTGCTTCGACCGGCTGGTGGTGGACCTGCGCGGCGACGGCGACGGGTACTTCGTGCGCTACGTCGACGAGGTGCACCACGACGGTTCGGGCGAGGTGGTGCCCGTGGCGGGCGGGGCCCGCCTGGAGGTGGTCGTCGTGGAACCCGTCGCGGTGCCGGACGGGCTGCACCTGGCCGACGGCGGGCTGCCTGACGTGAGCGGGTTCGGCACGTTCCGGGACCTGGCGTGGGCGGGCTCGTTCGAGGGGCAGACGACGTTCGGGCTGGGGGTGCGGGCGCGGTTGCCGTTCCGGGTGTTCACCCTGGACGGGCCGGGTTCCGGGTCGCGGCTCGTGGTGGACGTCGCGAACCGCTGGTGAGGTGACCGGGCGGCGACCTCGGGGGGCCGCCGCCCGGCCCACCCGGGGTCAGCGCGCGGCGCCGTCCGCCGCGGCCTCACCGGTCCACCTCGGCCTGGCCGTCGCACAGCACCTGGATCGAGAACGCGGGGCTGAGCGCGTACCCGGGTCCGCCGTTGAGGATCAGGTGCTCGCGGCCGTCGAGGGAGAACTCGACCACGAGCGGGGACCCGTCCGGACCGGGTGAGACCGAGGTGACGGACGAGTTCGGGAAGAGGGACGCGTAGTGCTGCGCGGCGGCCAGGCCGTCGCGGTCGAACCACAGGCAGGGCAGGGTGGTGGGCATGGTGGCTCCTCGTCGTCGCGCTGGGCGTGGCTGTCGAGGAGTGGACCGCCGGCGGCGCGGGAACTCACCGCCCGAGCCGCCGGTGCCCGCGCTCAGTCCTGCTCGAGCTCCGGCTCACCCACCGGCCCGGCCGGCTCGGCGTCCTGCCCGGCCGGTTCCGCCGTGAACTCCCGCAGCGCCCGGAACGTCGGCCCCAGCGCGTCCGTCAGCGACGCGAACACCGGGCGCAGCCGGGCGTGGACCGCGGCGTCGGCGCCGGGTTCCACGACGTCACCGATGCGCACCTCGCGGCGGGCGGCCTCGACCATGTCGAGGTTCCCCAGCGCGTGGTGGCCGACGAGGGCGGCGCCGAAGCTGGAACCCTCCTGCCCGCCCGCGGCGAACGACAGCGGCCGGCCCAGGACGTCGGCCAGCAGCTGACGCCACACCCGGCTGCGCGCGAAACCCCCCGTGGCGCGGATCTCGGTGATCTCCGAGCCGGCGTCCTCCACGGAGTCGGCGACGAGGGCGAGCTGCTGGCACACCCCCTCCAGCGCGGCGCGCACGACGTGCCCGCGCCCGTGGCGGCGCTGCAGGCCGACGAGCACGCCGCTGGTCAGGGCGCTCCACTGCGGTGCCCGCTCGCTGAGCAGGTGCGGCAGCATCAGCAGTCCCTCCGCGCCCGCGGGCACCCCGGCGGCCAGGTCGATCAGGGACTCCTCGGGCGCCTCACCGAGCTCCCCCGCCACGAACGACAGGTCCGGGGCGAGGGTCTCCGCCAGCCAGCGCAGCACCACCCCGCCGTTGGTGGTGGCGCCGCCGACCACCCACAGGTCGTCGGTGAGGGAGTAGCAGAACGTGCGCCCGGCCGCGTCCACGCGCGGGGCGCGGGCGGCCACCCGCAGCGCACCGGAGGTGCCGATGGACAGCGCCGCGGTGCCGGGCACGACGGCGCCGACGCCGAGGTTCGCCAGCGGGCCGTCGGCGCCGCCGGCGAACACGGGCGTGCGGGCGGGCAGGCCCAGCTCCTGCGCGGCGGACGCGGTGAGGGTGCCCGCCAGCGCCGTCACCGGGACCACGGGCGGCAGCTGCACGGGGCTGACGCCCGCCACGCGCAGCGCGTCGGCGGACCAGTCGCCGGTGGCCAGGTCCACCAGCCCGGTGGCCGAGGCGGTGGAGCGGTCGGTGACCCACTGCCCCGTCCAGCGCCGCACCAGCAGGTCCTTCACCTGCACCCAGGTGCGCACGGCGGCGAACAGGGCGGGCTGGTGGCGCTGCAGGTGCACGAGCTTCACCAGCGGCGACATGGGGTGCACGGGGGTGCCGGTGGCGCGGTGCAGGGCGCGGCCGAGGTCGGTGGGCCGCAGCTCCTCGGCCTCCTCGGTGGCGCGGGTGTCGGCCCAGGTGATGACCTGCGTGAGCAGCTCGTCGCGGGCCCCCAGGCCGACGAGGGAGTGCATGGCGGAGCTGAAGGAGATCCCGGCGACGGTGCAGCCGGCGGCGCTCGCGCGGGCGGCGGCGTCCCGGGTGGCGCCCACGGCCGCGCGCAGCACGTCCTCGGCGCCGAGCTCGACGTGCCCGGGGGCGGGTTCGCGCAGGGAGTACCCGGCGCCGGCGGAGGCGCGCTCGCGGCCGGCGGCGTCGAAGGCGACGACCTTGGTGGACGTGGTGCCCAGGTCGACGCCGAGGACGACGGGGGTGTTCTGCTCGGGCATCGGTCCGTCGGTCCTCCGGTCGTGGGGGGACCCGGCCGCCCGGAGCGGGCCGGGGCGCCGCGCACGGGCACGGCGCCCCCATGATGCCCGCCGCGCGCGGGGACGCGAGGGGACCCCCGGGAACCTCCCCGGGGGCCTCCGCGTCAGACGCGGAAGGCGCCCACGGACTCGCGCAGCCGGGCGGACGTCTCCCGCAGCGCCTCCACGGAGGCGCGCACCTGCTCCAGGCTGGCGCGGTCGGTGGCGCTGGCGGAGGCGACGCCGGTGAGGACGCCGGCGATCTCCCGGGTGCCCTGCGAGGCGCCCGAGACGGTGCGGGCCAGCTCGCCGGTGGTGGCGGTCTGCTCCTCCACGGCGGCGGAGATGGTCGCCTGGTGGTCGTCGATGCGGGCGATGACCTCGGCGATGCGACCGATGGTGCTCGCGGCCTCGGTGCTGCCGCGCTCGATGGCGGCGACCTTGCGGGTGATGTCCTCGGTGGCGCCGGCGGTCTGCTGGGCCAGCTCCTTCACCTCCCCGGCGACGACGGCGAAGCCCTTGCCCATCTCGCCGGCGCGGGCGGCCTCGATGGTGGCGTTCAGGGCCAGCAGGTTCGTCTGCTCGGCGATGGCGGTGATGGTGCCGACGACGCTGGCGATGGCGCGGGTGGCCTCACCCAGCTCGGCGACGGTGGCGCGGGTGGCCTCGGCCGCCTCGACGGCCTCCCGGGCCACGGACGCGGACCGCGCCATGCCGGAGGAGATCTCGTTGATGGCGGCGCCGAGCTCCTCCGCGCCGGCGGCGATGGTGGACACGTCGGCGGAGACGGCGTCGGCGGAGCGCGCGGCGCGGTCGGTGTCGCCGGCGGTGCGCTCGTTGGCGCTGGAGAGCTCCTGCGCCCGGCCCGCGAGGTCGTCGGCCATCCCGGCGACCTGGCAGGCGCCGGCGGCGACGTCGGCGACGGTGCGGCGGGTGGCGGTCACGGCGGCCTCCACGGCCTGCGCCATCTCGCGGACCTCGTCGCCGCCGTCGACGACGGGCACGACGGTCAGGTCGCCGTCGGCGACGCGGCGCAGGTCGGAGACGGTGCGGCGCAGCGGGCCGACGAGGCTGCGGGTCAGCGCGACCTGCAGGAGCACGGTCAGCGCGGCGGCGACGGCGAGGGTGGCCAGCACGAGGGCCCGGCTGTGCTCGGCGGCGGCGTCGGCCTCGGCGGCGGCCGCGGCGGCGCGGGCGTCCACCGAGGCGGCGAACTCCTGCGTGGCGGTGAGGATGTCGGCGTAGGCGACCCAGCTCTCCTCGACGATCACCCGCTCGGCGCCCGCCAGGTCACCGGCCGCGTAGAGGGCGACGGCGCGCTCGTCCGAGGCGAAGTAGGCGTCCCACAGGTCGCCGATGGTGGTCTCCAGCTCGCGCTCGGTGGCGTCCATGAGGTCGGTGGGGGCGGCGGCGAGCGCCTGGCGCAGCTTCTCCTCGTCGGCGAGGAAACCGGCGCGGTTGTCCGAGGTGGGGTCCACGGCACCGGGCAGGCCGAGGCGGTAGGTGTCCCAGGCGTACGCGGCCTGCCAGCCGCTGACGTCGGCGGCGTAGAAGCGCTGCTGCTCCGCGTAGCGGACCAGGTCGGTGATGTCGCGCTGGTGCTGCACCGAGCGGGACTGCTCGGCGATGCCCAGCATCGCGGCGGTGCCGGTGGCGAGCAGCAGCGCGAGCACGAGGCCGAAGGCCAGTGCCAGGCGGGTGCCCACGCGCACGCGGCGCAGCAGGGTCGACGGCATCATGGCGGAGTCCTCCCGTGGCCGGCCCGGGCGGGCCGTCAGGCCCTTGCATCGGCACGTCCGCGGTGCTCCTGGAGCGGTCGCGGGGAGCACGACGGCGACTGTCCGGGTCGCCGGGCAGGATGGCGCCGTGGACCTCGAGGGCGCCCTGCACCGCGCCGGGGCGCGCCCCGGCGACCCGCTGGGGCTGGTGGTGCTGCCCGGCCTGGGTGTGGGGCTGGCCGCGGCGGGCGGGCCGCTGCCGCTGCCCGGCGACCCGGCCGACCTGGTGCGCCGGGTGGAGCGTGCCCTGGGGCCGCGCTGGACGTGGTGGTCGGCGGCGGCCGCGGCCGCACCGCTGGTCGCGGCGGGGGTGCACCTGGCGCGCTGCCACGACGTGGCCGCGGTGCACCGGCTGCTGGTGGGCGGTGCGCGCGACGACGCGGGCGCGGCGTGGGCGGCGGCGCACGAGCTGCCGGAACCGCCGCCGGCCGCCCGGCACCGCGAGGCCGCGCACGGCACGGGCCTGCTGGACCTGGACGGCGCGGTCGCCGGGGGCGGCGGCCCGGTCGGCGAGGACGGTCAGCTGGTGGCCGGCTGGGTGGAGGGCCGCGCGTTCGGGCCGGACGCGGAGCCGGCGGAGCGGCTGGAGCGCGCGGCGCGCTGGGCGGTGCTGGCGCTGCACACCGCCGCCGGGCAGCAGCGGGCCCTGGCTGCCCGGCCGGACCCGCGCCCGCGCCCGGCTCCCCCGCCGCTGGCGGTGCAGACGGGGTGGAGCGAGTCGGCGGCGGCGCTGCTGGCGGTGGAGCTGGAGGCGACGGGCCTGCCGCTGGACCGGGCCGCGGCGGAGGCGGTGGTGGCCGCGGAGGTCGGCCCGCGCCCGGACGGCCCCGCGGCGGAGGCGGCCGCGCGCGCCGCCCGGGACGCCCCGGTGCGCGAGCTGCTGGGGCCGGTGGACCTGCGCAACCCCGCGCAGGTGCTCGCCGCGCTGCACCGGCTCGGGTTCGACGTGCCGGACACGCGCGCGTGGCGGCTGGAGCGGTTGCGCGGCTCGCACCCGGTGGTGGAGGCGCTGCTGCGCTGGCGCCGCGCGGAGCGGCTGGCCACCACGTACGGCTACGCCTGGCTGGACCAGCACGTCGGCGCCGACGGGCGGTTGCGGGGGGCGTGGTCGGCGTCCGACGGCGGGGGCGGGCGGATGACCGCGCAGGCGGGGCTGCACAACCTGCCCGCCGAGCTGCGCCCGGCGGTGGCGGCCGAGCCCGGGCACGTGCTCGTGCGCGCGGACCTGGGGCAGGTGGAGCCGCGGGTGCTGGCGGTGCTGTCCGGCGACGCGGGGCTGGCGGCCGCCGCCCGCGACGACGACCTGTACGCACCGGTGGCCGCCGCCCTGGGCGCGGACCGCGCCACCGCGAAGGTCGCGGTGCTGGCGGCGATGTACGGGCAGACGTCCGGTGCGGCCGGGGAGGCGCTGCGGCGCATGGAGCGCGCGTACCCGGCGGCGCTGGCGTTCCTGCGCGCCGCCGAGGAGGCGGGGCGCGCGGGGCGGGACGTGGCGACGTGGGGCGCTCGCCCGGTGCGGGTGGGGGACGCGGACCTGCCGGAGGAGGCGCGGGCGGTGCGCGGGCGCTTCGCCCGCAACGCCGTCGTGCAGGGCACCGCGGCGGAGCTGTTCAAGGCGTGGGCGGCGTCGGTGCGGGCGGGTCTGGCCGGTGCCGGCGGTGCGGGCCGGATCGTGCTGTGCCTGCACGACGAGCTGCTGCTGCACGTGCCGGAGGCGGACGCGGGCGCGGCGGCGGACCTGCTGCGCTCGGCGCTGGCGGCGACGGCGCGGCGGTGGGCGGGCGGCGACGTGCGCTTCGCCGCGGACGTGGCGGTGGTGCGCCGGTGGTCGGACGCGAAGTAGGGCGCGCTGGCGCCCGGGGCGCCGCGGCGGGCAGGGTGGTGGCGTGGCGACGCAGCTGACCAAGGGGTCCAACACCGAACTGCCCACCGCGCCCGTGCGGGCCGTCCTGGCCTGGGACGCGGGTCCGGGCGTGCCGGACGTGGACACCAGCGCGCTGCTGCTGACGTCCGCGGGCAAGGTGCGCTCCGACGACGACTTCGTGTTCTACAACCAGCCCGCTCACGCCTCCGGCGCGGTGCGGTACGCCGGTGACGGCGCCGTGGAGGTGGACCTGCCGGCCGTGGAGGCGCAGGTGGAGCGGGTGGTGCTGGCGGCGTCCGCGGACGGCGGCACGTTCGGGCAGGTGCCCGGCCTGCACCTGCGGGTGCTGGCGGCGGACGGCGCGGAACTGGCCCGGTTCGACGTGCCGCAGGCGGGGCCGGAGACCGCGTTCGTGGCCGGGGAGCTGTACCGGCGCGGGGCCGGGTGGAAGCTGCGCGCGGTGGGGCAGGGCTACGACAGCGGCCTGGCGGGGCTGGCCACCGACTTCGGCATCACCGTCGACGACGAACCCGCCCCCGCAGCACCGGCACCGGCCGAGGTTCCGGAGCGAGCGCCCCTGAACCTCGACAAGGGCCGCGTGTCGCTGGTGAAGAACCAGACGGTGTCGCTGGTGAAGACGGGCGCTCCCCCGCTGAGCGCCGTCACCCTGGGCCTGGGCTGGGACCCGGCCGCGCGCGGGCGCAGCATCGACCTGGACGCCTCCTGCATCGCGTTCGACGCCCGCGGCAAGGACCTCGCCACGGTGTGGTTCATGGCCAAGGAGGCGTTCCGCGGCGCGATCACCCACAGCGGCGACAACCTCACCGGCGCCGGGGAGGGCGACGACGAGCAGATCCGGGTGCGCCTGGGCGACCTGCCCGCCGACGTGCACGCGCTGGTGTTCACCATCAACTCCTTCGGCGGGCAGCGGTTCACGCAGGTGAGCCGCGCGTTCTGCCGCCTGCTGGACGCCGGTGGCGCGGAACTCGTGCGCTACGAGCTCAGCGACACGCAGGACACCACGGCCGTGCTCATGGCGGCGGTGGTGCGCGACGGGGCCGCGTGGTCGATGCGGGCGCTGGGCGAGTTCCGCTCCGGGCGCACCGTGCGCAAGCTGGTGGACCCGGCGCGGGAAGCGCTGTTCGGGTAGGGCGCTGCGAGCGGCCACGGGCGGCCGGCGCCGGGGCGCTGGCCCGTCCGGGGGAAGCGCGCAGCCCGGGCGGGTGAACCGGGTCGTCGGGCGCTCAACCACCCGGCGGGCGTGCCGATCCCCGGTCGATGGGCACGGGACCGACGCAGAACTACGAGGGTGCGGGGGCGACGACCTGGCGCCCCCGGCCGGTCCTGGCCGCCCTCGTGCGGGCGACCGCCTCGATCGGGCCGCTGCTGTTCGCCCTGGGGGTCGGTGCCGTCGCCGCCCGCTGGCTGCCCGCCGATCGGCTCGGCCTGCCCGGGACGGTGTGGCTCCTGCTCGTCGTGGGCGTGTCCTCCGGCGCGCTGATCGCCTGCTCCCGCTGGCTGCGCCGGCTGGTGCCCCTCTCCGCCCTGCTCCGGTTGAGCCTGGCCCTGCCGGACCGGGTCCCCAGCCGCTTCGCGGTCGCCCGCCGCACCTGGTCGCCGGCGGCGCTGGAACGCGGGGACGCGCAGGGGGGCCGGGGTTCCGCCGAGCTGCTGCTGGCGCTCGTGAGCACCCTCGCGGCGCACGACGCCCGGACCCGGGCGCACGGCGAGCGGGTGCAGGCGTACGCGGCGCTCATCGGCCGCGAGCTGGGCCTGCCCCGCGAGGACGTCGACCGGCTCAGCTGGGCCGCCCTGCTGCACGACGTGGGCAAGGTCCACGTCCCCGCCGAGGTCATCAACAAGAGCGGCCGGCCCACGGACGAGGAGTGGGCCGTCCTGCAGGAGCACCCGTGCCACGGCGGGCGGCTGGTCCAGCCGCTGCGCTCCTGGCTGGGGCCGTGGCTGGACGGCGTGGAGCAGCACCACGAGCGGTGGGACGGCGGCGGGTACCCGCGGGGTCTGGCCGGTGAGGAGGTGTCCCTGGCGGCGCGCGTGATCGCCGTGGCCGACACCTACGACGTGATCACCTCCGCCCGCTCGTACAAGAAGCCCATGCCGGCCGAGCAGGCCCGGGCGGAGATCACCCGCTGCGCCGGCAGCCAGTTCGACCCGGACGTGGTCCGCGCGTTCCTCGCGGTCGGCCTCGGCCGGCTGCGCCTGGTCGCCGGCCCGGCGACCCTGCTGGCCGCCCTGCCCGGCGTGGGGGCCACACCCGCGCAGGCCCTCTCCACCGCCGCGTCCGTGGCGCAGACGGCCGGCGGTCAGGTGCTCGCGGCCGTGCTCTCCGCCGGGGTCGGGGTGAGCGCCGGCCTCGTCGCCACGCAGGCGGTGGCCGCCCCCGCGGAGGTGGCGGTGGCCGCGCGACCCGTGGACGTGGCCGGCCCCGCGGTCCCACCGCGCGTCTCCCCCACCGCCACCGCCACTGGCTCCGGCTCCGGCTCCGGCTCCACCGGCGCTACCGAGGCACCGGCCCCGGAAGCGCTGCCCACCGCCGCACCCGCACCCACCGGGGCGGCCGGCGCCGACGGTGCGGCACCCGCTCCCGAGACCCCCGGGACCGCTGCCACCTCCACCGCACCGAGCCCGCTGGTGCGCCGGCCCAGCACGGCGCGGAACCCGGCGCGCACGCCGGCACCCACCTCCCGCACGACCGCCGGGACGACCGCGACACCCCCCGCAGCACCCAGCTCGACACCCACCTCGGCCGCGGCGCGGACGCCCAGCGCCACACCGACCACCGCGCCCACCGGCACACCCACCGCCACGCCCCCGCCCGCCACGCCCCCGCCCGCCACGCCCCCGCCCGTCACGCCCACGCCGACGCCGACCAGCACGCCCACCCCGACCACCGCACCCACCGGCACACCCACCGGCGCACCGACGCCCACCACCACACCGACGCCCACCGGCTCCCCCACGCCGACCACCACGCCGACCACCACGCCGACCACCGGCCCCGGCGGCAGGCCCACCGACCGCCCCACGCCCACCGCCGTCCCCTCCGGCAGCGGCAGACCCACCGCCGTGCCCACCCCCACCGCCGTGCCCACCCCCACCGCCGTGCCCGGCCGGGGAGGCGCGTCACCGTCCACCCCACCCACCGCACCGCCCGAGGCACGGCGGGGCACCACCCGCTGATGGGCGAACCGCCCGGGACGCACCCACCGGGGCCCGTGCCTACGCTCGGGAGGTGCCCGCCCGACGCCGACACCGACGCCCCCGCCCGGGGCCGGCGCCGGTGCGCGTGGTCCTCGACGCCCTCGACCTGGTCGCGGACCCGCCGCTGCGCCCGCCCCCGCACGGCGGGGCACCGGAGGCGGTCTGGCGCCTGTGGCGCGCGCAGCGGCCGCGGGGGCCGCAGGCGCGCCCGACGCTCACGCACAGCCGCCCGCCCACCGCCCCGGCCCCCGCGGCGGAGCAGCCGCCCTTCGACTGGCCCGCCGTCGCCCTCACCCTGCACCGGTACCTGCTGCTGCCCCGCCTGGGGCACCGGGTGGAGATCGCGGCGGTCGGCACCACCGTGCGCCTGACCCGCCTGGACGGGACCGACGTGGCGCTGAGCGACCCGGCGGCCGGGCTGCGCGCGCACCGGGTGCTGCGCGGGCACCGCGTCGAGCTGGACCCGCACGAGGTGCTGGCGTTCGCCGTGCTGCACGAGGACCTGCGCGGGTTCCTCGCCGCGCACCCGCCCGGCGGTGACCTCGACCTGCGCCTGGTGCTGGCCGCGGCCGCCGCCGGGCTGAGCGCCGGGGACGTCGCCGCCGCGCACGCGGCGGGCACCCTCACCCTCGACCGCCTCGCGTTCCTCGCCGCCCTGCGGGGCGCGGTGGGCTGAGGAACAGTGGGCCGAGGACCCCGCCGCAGACCCCGGAGACGCACCGCATGAGCCAGCAGCACACCGACACCTGCGCCGCGCTGGGCATCGCCCTGCTCGCGAACGTCCCGGTGGTCCTGTGGGGGCCACCGGGGCAGGGGAAGTCGTCGGTGGTGCGCGAGCTCGCCGACGGCATGGGCGCGCACCTGGAGACGGTCATCGCCTCCATCCGCGAACCCAGCGACTTCGCGGGGCTGCCCGTGGTGGACACCGCCACCGGCACCGCCTCGCTGGCGCCGCCGTCGTGGGCGGTGCGGCTGCGCGACGCCGTCGAGCGGGACGGCCGGGCCGGCATCCAGTTCTACGACGAGGTCTCCACCGCGCCGCCGGCGACGCAGGCGGCGCTGCTGCGCCCCATCCTGGAGGGCGTCGTCGGCGACCTGCGCCTGCCGCCGCAGGTGCGCACCGTCGCCGCCGCGAACCCCCCGGACGTCGCCGCGGACGGCTGGGACCTCGCCCCGCCGGTGGCAAACCGGTTCCTGCACCTGACGTGGAGCCTGGACGCCGCGACCGTGCGGGAGGGTTTCAGCAGCGGCTGGCCGGCCGTGACCGTCCCCGACGTCGACGAGGCGGAGGTCGCGGCCCTGCTGGAGCGGACCACGACGCTCGTGGGCGTGTTCCTGGGATCGCGGCCGGAACTGGTCACGCGGATGCCGTCGTCCTCGGAGGAGGCGGGCCGCGCGTTCCCGACCCCCCGCTCGTGGGAGACGGCGGCGCGCCTGCACGCGTACGCGCAGGCGGCAGGCGCGAACAGCACGGTGGTGACGCTCCTGGTGTCCGGGGCGGTGGGCGTCGCCGCGGCCGGCACGTTCCTCGCGTACGTGCGCGAGATGGACCTGCCCGACCCGGAGGACCTGCTGCGCGACCCTGGTTCCTGGACCGTGGACCCGCAGCGCACCGACAAGACGTACGCGGTGGCGTCGTCCGTGTGGGCGGCCACCGCGGCGGACACCACCGTCGAGCGGTGGCAGGCGTGCGGCCGGGTGCTCGCCCGCATCGCCGACGCCGGCAGCGCGGACATCGCGTTCTCCCACGGCCGCCGGTGGGCGCAGGGCCGCCCGGCCGGGGCGATGCCCGAACCGGCCACCATCGCCTCCCTCGGCCCGATCCTGACCGAGCTCGGCCTGCTCACCCGCGACGCGTGAACCCGCGCGACGGGAGGACCCCGAACCCCCGGAACCCGAACCCCCGGAACCCGAGCCCCCGGAACCCGGAACCCGGTGGCGCGGGCGGGACGGTGGAGGAGCGCGCGGCGCTGCGCCTGGCCGCCGGTCGCGCCCGCGCCGGCGAGCTGATGCCGTACCTCGCCGACGCCCTGTACGCGGTGAAGGCGGTGCCCACCACCGCGGTCCCCGCCGCCGGCATCGACACCCGCTGGCGGATGTACTACAACCCCGCGTTCGTCCTCGGCCTGGACGTCGCCGAGGTCGTCGGCGTGTGGCTGCACGAGGTCGGCCACCCCCTGCGCTCGCACCACGAGCGGTTCGCCGCCCTCGCCGAACCCGGTGAGCGCCTGCCGCTGTTCAACCGGGCCGGCGACTGCACCATCAACGAGGACCTGCGGGCGGCGGGGATACGCCTGCCCCCGGCGAAGGCGTGGTACCCCGAGCGGGTCCCCGGCGCCGCGGCCGGGATGACGGCGGAGCAGATCTACCGGCTGCTCGTCGCCGGCCCCACCGCGGCGGGCCCGCGCCGCTCCCCCGCGGTGTTCGCGGCGGAGTTCACGTCGGGGTTCGACGACTGCGGTTCCGGTGCGGGTGGTGGGCGCCGGCCGTGGGAGGCGGACGAGCGCGGCCGCGACGCCGCGGGCGAGGACGACGGCAGCGTGGACGCCGGTCGCGCGGAACTCATCCGGCAGCGGACGGCGCGCGAGGTCCTCGAGCACGCCCGCACGCGCGGGTCGGTTCCGGCGGGGTGGCGGCGGTGGGCGGAGCGCACGCTGACACCGGTGGTCGACTGGCGCCGGGAACTGCTGAGCGTGACGCGCCGGGTCAGCGCGCACGTGGCCGGGGTGCGCGACTACACGTACGCGCGGCCGTCGCGGCGCGCGGCCGCGGCACCGGGGGTGGTGCTGCCGGCGATGCGCCAGCCGCGACCGCCGCGGGTGGCGGTGGTGGTGGACACGTCGGCGTCGGTGAGCGCGGACATGCTGGCGCGCGTGCAGGCGGAGACGGAGGCGGTGGTGCGCCGCTGCCGCGGCAGCGGCGTGCAGGTGATCGCCTGCGACGCGGCCGCCGGGCGGGCGCAGCGGGTGCGGCGGGTGCAGGACGTTCAGCTGACCGGTGGCGGCGGCACCGACGTGCGTGTCGGCATCGCCGCGGCCGCCGCGCTGCGCCCGGCGGTGGACCTCGTCATCACCGCCACCGACGGCGACACCCCGTGGCCGCAGGTGCCGCCGCGGGAGAACCCGGGTGCGGTGCACCTGGTGCTGCTGCTGGACGGTGCGCGCGAGGGCGTGCCGGCGTGGATGCGCACGGTCGTCGTGGAGCCCGAGGAACCGCGGCAGCGGTGAGGTCGCGGGAGCGTTCGGCGCGTCGACCGCTCACAGGCGGGCCAGGGCCGTGGCGACCACCCACCCGGTGGTGGCGCCGGGCACCTTCACCTCGACCCAGTCCGTCACGCCCACGGTCGCGACCCGGCCGGTGCCCGCGACGTGCGCGGTGGGGTCGCTGATCGAACCGGTCACGGACGTGACGTCACCGGGTACCGCGTGCACCGACGCGGTGGGCACGACGACCTGCCAGTCCGCCGGCGTCACCGTGCGCTCCACGGGTGCGGGCACGCGGTCCGTCCCGGGTCCCTCGTACCCCTCCCCACCCTCCACCGGTGCGGGTGCGGGCACGCGCTCCGTCCCGGGTCCCTCGTACCCCTCCCCACCCTCCACGGGCACGGGCACGCGATCCGTCCCGGGCCCCTCGTACCCCTCCCCACCCTCCACGGGCACGGGTGCCGGATCAGCCGGTGCGTGCGCTACCGGCACGGTGCGCGCATCCCCCACCGGCTGGTCTGCACCGTGGCCGGCGGCGACGGCGATCCCCACGGACCCCGCCACCAGGAGGGCGGCACCGGACACCAGGGCCAGGCGCACGGAGTGAGAGGCGGTGTTCACGGCAGGTCCTCCATCGGTCCGGTCGCACCCGAGTGGGCACGCTCACCCGGTAGACGCCGGTCGGTGCTCCGTCCGCGGCACTCGCCCACCGATCGATGGTGTGATGCCCGTCACAGTGCAGTCGCGGGCGACACCGCAGCACCACCACCACGGTGCTCGTGGTGGCCGGGCCGGGTGGGCGTGCGGGGGCACCCGCAGCGGGCCGGCGGCGGGTCAGTCGTGGACGGTCTGCTCGCGGCGGTCCCACCGCCACACCAGGTCCCCCAGCCGCGAGCGGGCCTCGCACGGCCCCTCGTGCCCGGCGGGCCGCGCGCACTCGACGCGGAAGCCGTCCACCCCGGCGCGCACGTCGCCGTCCAGCCAGGCCCGCTGGGAGCGCTCGGCCGCCGAACCGGCCACCAGGTCCTCCTGCACGCCGGGGCCGGGAGCGGCGCCCAGGGCCCGCAGGGTGCGCAGCGCGGCGACCACCTCGGCGACGGGGCCGCCGGGGACCTGCGGCACCCAGCGGCTGGAACCGCACGCGGCACCGGTGGTGGCGGCGTCGCCCGCGTCGAGCACGACGGGGTGCCCGTCGGGGGCGCGGTGCGTGGCCGTCACCGTCGTGCCGGCCGCCCACCCGCCGCGGGCGGAGCGCACCAGCGCGTCGAAGGAGGTGTCCACGTCGAGGACGCGGCCGCGGCGGCGCTTGGCGTAGAAGCGGGGGTAGTGCTCGAAGCCGGGCACGTGCGCGGTCGCGGGCTCGGGGGCGCCGGCGGCGGCGACCCGCCGCTGGTGCCGCGTCCCCTGGTCCTGGACGGGGTCCCACCTGCGCACCCGGCGAGCATCGCACCAGCGGCGGGGCGGCGCACCCGCCTGCCCCGTCGCACCGGCGCCGCTCAGGCCCGGGCGACCGCCTCCTCGAAGGCGCCCTCCTCACCGGGGCGGACGCCGCTCACCCGGTCGGCCGATGGGGCGGGAGCCGCCCGCGGACGATGTCCTGCAGGGGTCGTGCCCGCGGGAGCCGGTCGGAGGGACCGGTTCGGCGGCGGCCCGGAGGAGGTGCCGGTGCCGGTCGTCCAGCGCGCGCTGGCGGTGGTGGCGGAACTGGCGCAGCACCGCGCCGGCGTCGCGGCGCTGTGGTCCGCCACGTCCGTCTGCCTCCTCCTGCGCGCGTGGCAGGGTGCCGTGAACGCCTTCGACTTCCTCGTCGTCCACGCCGCCGCCCGCAGCGTGCTCGCCGGCCAGGACCCCTACGCGGACCCGTTGTACCTGTACCCGCCCGGTTCCGCCCTGCTGGCGCTCCCGGTCGCGCTCCTCCCGTCGCCGGCCGCGGCGGTCGTGGCGTCGCTCGCCTGCGTGACCGCCGTGGTCGTCGCGTGCTGGGGTTCCGCCAGGCTCCTGGCGCCCGGTGCGCCGCCGTGGCTCGTGCCGCTGACGCTGCTCGTCGTGCTGGTCAGCCCGGCCGGCGGCGCCCTCACGGTCAGCGCCAACACCGAGTTCTGCGCGGTGGCGGCGCTGCCGTTCCTGTACCGGTGGGCGGCCGACGGGCGGTGGCGGCGCTTCGGGGTGCTGCTGGGCCTCACCCTCGCGGTCAAGCCGATCCTCCTGGCCCTGGTCGTCCTCGCCGTGCTCGCCCGCTCGTGGCGGGCCGCGGCCTGGGCGGTGGGCGTCCCCGCGGTCACCTCCGCCGTCGGGCTCGCCGTCGCGCCGGGCGGTTCCGGCCTGGTCCCGGTCGTGCTGGAGCGGCTGGCGCACGGCTCGCCCGAGCCGGTCAGCCCGTGGATGGAGGTGTCGGTCGCCGGCGTCCTGCGCAACGGTGACGTCGGCCCCGGGTGGATCCTCCTGGCCCGGGCCCTCGTGCTGCTGCTCGGCGCCGCCGCGGTCGCCGCCCGGTGGTCGCGTCGCGACGTGGGAGCGCAGCGGACCGTCCAGGCGGGGACGCTCCTGGTGCTCACGAGCGTCGTGGGGGCCCCGCTGGCGTGGGACCACTACGCGGTGCTCCTCGTCCCGCTGTTCGTGAGCGCCGTCGACGGCGCGACGGCGTCCCGGCACCGCCGCACCGTCCTGTGGTGCTCGGTGCCCCTCGCCGTCCTCCTCGTCCCCCGCCTGGCCCCGGTCCGGGAACCGTTCGGTTACGGGTTCCAGGCGGGGACCGCGCTGCTGGTCGTCCTGCTGGTGCTGTGCGCGGAAGCCCTCGGCCCCCGTCGGTCCCCGTCGCTCGGCCGGGGCGGGGACCTCGGTGGCGGGCGCCACCGAGCCGAACCCGCCTGACCGCCACCTCTGGACTCCCTGGTCGCCCGCCCAGTACGGTCGCCCTGGGCGAACGACCAGGGGAGGCGCCGTGGTGACGTCGGTGGAACGGGGCAGGCAGGTGCGCCGCCGCCTGCTGGACGCTGCGGCGCACCTCGTCGCCGAGCGGGGCTGGGCGGCGGTGAGCACCCGGGCGCTCGCGGAACGGGCCGGGGTCGCCCCCGGCCTGGTGCACTACCACTTCCCCTCCGTGCAGGAGCTGCGCGCCGAGGCGGCCGTGGACGCGGCGCGCTCGGTGGCCGACCAGGTCGGGCGCGCGCTCGCCGGGACGCGCCACGCCGACGACGTCGCCGCCGCGCTGCTGGGCGTCCTCGACGCCCACGACGGCACCGACCCGGTGTCCGTGCTGCTCCTCGAGGCCTACCTGGCGGCCACCCGGGACGAGGAGCTGCGCCGGGCCCTGGGCGACGTGGTCGTGGACCTGCGCGGCCTGGTCGCCGCCCGCCTCACCGCGCACGCCGCGCCCGAGGCGGACGCGACCGCCGCGGTGCTGGTCGCCGCGGTCGACGGCCTGCTGCTGCACCGCGCCCTCACCCCCGGCCCGGGCGCCGGCGAGCTGACCGCCGCGGTGCGCAGGCTCCTCGGGCCCGGGGGTGCGCGGTGAGAGTGGTCGTCTGCGGCGCCGGCGTGGCGGGGCTGACCCTCGCCGGGCGGCTGACCCGCGCCGGTGCGGACGTCGTGCTGCTGGAACGCGCACCCGGGCCCCGCACCGGCGGGTACGTGCTGGACTTCTTCGGCCCCGGATACGACGCCGCCGAGGCGATGGGGGTGCTGCCCCGCCTCCTGGCCGCCGGGTACTCGTTCGAGGAGGTCGACCTCGTGGACGCCTCGGGCCGCCCCCGCGCCCGGCTGAGCGTCGCGCGGGCGGCCGCGGCCGCCGGCGGCCGCCTCGTCAGCCTCGCCCGCCCCGACCTGGAACGGGTGCTGCGCGAGGACCTGCCCGCGGGCGTCGACGTCCGCTTCGGCACCACCGTCACCGCCGTGGAGGACCGTCCCGGCGGCGTCGCGGTCACCCTCTCCGGCGGTGAGCGGATCGAGGCCGACCTGCTCGCCGGGTGCGACGGCGTGCGCTCCACCGTGCGGTCCCTGGTGTTCGGGCCCGCCGAGCGGTACGTGCGCCCCCTGCCGTTCCGCGTGGCGACGTTCACCGTGCAGGACCCGGTGCTGCGCGAGGCCGTGGGCGCGCGGGTGTGCCTGACGGACACCGCGCAGCGCACCGTCGGCCTGTACGGGCTGCGCGACGGCCGGGTCGCGGTGCTCGCCCTGCACCGCACCCGCGAGACGGCGCCGCCCGCCGACGCCCGCGCCGCCGTGCGCCGCGAGCACGCCTCCCTCGGCTGGGTGGTGCCGCGCGCCCTGGCCGCCTGCCCGCCGCCCGAGCAGGTCCACCACGACGAGGTGGCCCAGGTCGTCGCCCCGGGGTGGACCCGGGGCCGGGTGGTGCTGGTGGGCGACGCCGCCCACGCGGTGTCCCTGCTGGCCGGCCAGGGCGCCTCGCTCGCCGTGGCCGGCGCGTACCTGCTCGCCGAGCAGCTGCGCCGCCGCCCCACCGCCGAGGGGGCCCTCGCCGCGTACGAGGCGGCGCTGCGCCCCCTGGTGCTCGACCGCCAGGAGGCCGCGCACCGCAGCGCGCGCTGGTTCGTGCCCGCCACCCGGCGCGACGTGCTCCTGCGCCGGGTGGCCCTCACCCTGCTGCGGCTGCCGCTGGTCGACCGCCTGGTGGCGAGCTCCCTGACCGGCGGGCCGTCGTCCCTCGTGGCGGACCTGCGGGCCGGGCGGTCCGTGCCCTGAGCGCCGCAGCACCCGCGGCGGGGCGGCGCACCCGCCTGCCCCGTCGCACCGGCGCCGCTCAGGCCCGGGCGACCTCGGTGAAGTGCTCCACCACGGGGAACGGGTCGTAGAAGCGGTGCAGCAGCGCCTTCCACTCCCGGTACGGCGCCGAGCCGCGGAAGCCCTCGGTGTGGTCCTCGAGGGTGTCCCACTCCACGAGCAGCAGGTACGTGCCGGGGCGTTCGGCGCAGCGCGACAGGCGCAGCCCGCGGAAGCCGCCCGACGCGGCGATGACGCCCTTCGCGCGGGCGAACGCCTCCTCGAAGGCGTCCTCCTCACCGGGGCGGACGTCCAGCAGCGCGTGTTCCAGGACCACGGGGGAACCCTCCCAGACGCCCGGCCGGGGAAGTCCGGCGACCGGTGCAACGCCACGGCCGCGAGCCGCGTCGTCCGGGTGTGGCTCCCTCCGACGACAGCACCCGCGCGGCACCAGCGCGGCACCAGCGGCCGGGGGACCGCGCCGGTCGCGGTGGGGACGGAGGGGACCCCACCGCCGGCCGGGGAGCGGGGGTGTGGGACCTGGAGTCCCTGGTGGCGTGGAAGGGCCCGCAGCTGGTGCGCCTGGCGCGCGCCCTGCTGCGCGACCCCCACCAGGCCGAGGACGTCGTGCAGGACGTCCTGGCCACGTGCGTGCTGAAGTGGTCGCGCATCGAGGCCGTCGACGACCCCTCCGCGTACCTGAACCGGATGGTCGTCAACGCCGTCACCTCGCTGCGCCGCCGGCCCTGGCGGCGCGAGCAGGTCAGCGACCCCGCCGACCTGCCCGACCTCGCCGTCGCCGACGCCTCCGGCGAGCACGCCGAGCGGCAGCGCTGCCTGGCGCTGCTGCGGCGGCTGCCGGACCGCCAGCGCGTCACCCTCGTGCTGCGCCTGTACGAGGGGATGCCGGACGAGGAGATCGCCGACCTGCTCGACTGCTCGACCGGCACCGTGCGCAGCAACGCCCACCGGGGCCTGGCGACGCTGCGCCGGCTCATCGCCGAGGAGGGGACCGACCGTGCCTGAGCACCACGACGTGGAGGACCTGCTGCGCCGCGCGCTGGAGCGGGACGTGCGCACCGGTGCGGTGGACGAGCGGGCGCTGGCCGCCGGCACCCGCACCCGCATCCGCCGCCGGCACCGGCGCCGCCGCGCCACCTGGGCGGTGGCGACCCTGGCGGCGCTGGCCGCCGTGCCGCTGACCGTGCAGGCGCTGCCGGACGGCGCGGTGCGCACCCGGCCGGCGGCGAGCACCACCGCGACGGAGCCGGGGCCCACCACCGCACCGGCGGATCCCACCGCGAGCCCCTCCAGCACCCCCACCGCTGCTCCCCCAGGAACTCCCGCGGGAACTCCCGCGACCGCGCCGACCGTGCCCGCGCCCCCGCTGCCGACGTCCGCGCCCGCGGACCCGAACGCCGTCGCCTACGACGTCCCGGACCTGCCCGGGCTCGTCGCGGCCCTGCCCGCCGGGCAGGTGCTGCTGTCGGACGTCGGGCAGTACGCGAACCTGCCCACCGTCGCCGGTCAGGGGTGCAGCGGCGCGCAGATCGACCCTCCGCAGATCGCCGGCCGGCAGTGGATGTGGGCCGAGGAGAACTCCAACCGGCTGGACCAGACGTCCGTGGAGGCCGTCGTCACCGGCTGGGCGCCCGGCACCGGCCCGGAGGCGTTCGCCCACCTCGTCGCGAACGACTCCCGCGCCTGCGGCTTCGACGACGACCTCACCCCCGGCACCGTCGACGTCCCCGGCGCCGACGAGACGTGGGCCGCGCGCTGGGAGACCAACGGGATCCCCGTCACCGCCGGTGCCGCCCGCGTCGGTGACCTCGTCGTGGGCGTCACGGTGAGCAACCCCGGCCCGGAGGGCGACGCGGACGTGGCGCGGATGCTGACCGCCGCCGTCGCCGACCTGCGCGGCAGCGGCCTCAGCGCGGCGGGTTCCTGACCCCACCCCTCACCTCGTGGTGATCGTGCGCGGTTGAGCGTTCACCTCCGCGTGATCGCCACGGGGTGCGGAGGGGGTGCCGGCCCCGGTCAGTCCCGCGGGTGCAGGTGCACCGCGACGACCGCGACGTCGTCCTCCTGCTGCCCCGGCAGCATCCGGGCCAGCAGCCCGTCGCACAGCGCGTCCAGCCCACCGCCCTGCGCGGCCAGCTCGGCCAGGGTGCGCCGCAGCAGGTCCAGCCCCTCGTCGAGGGACTGCCCGCGCCGCTCCACGAGGCCGTCGGTGTACATCAGGACGGTGCTGCCGCGCTCCAGCACCGCCGAGAACTCCTCGCGGGGGGCGTCCGGCAGCACCCCGAGCAGCAGGTCGGCGTGCTCACCGCTCAGCGCCCGCACCCGCCCGCCGGGGGTGATGACCATCGGCGGCGGGTGGCCGGCGCTGGACCAGCGCACCCGCGTGGCGCCCGGCGGCAGCGTCCCGTCGTGCTCCAGGCGCGCCACGACGGCGGTGGCGGTGGTGTCCACCCGCAGCGTGTGCACGACCCGGTCGACGGTGCGCAGCACCTCGGCGGGCGCTCCCCCGCCGGCCGCGGCGATCCCGCGCACCAGGGTGCGCACCTGGCTCATGGCGGCGGCGGCCTGCGTGTCGTGGCCGACGACGTCCCCGATGACGAGCACCGTGGCGCCGTCGGGCTGCAGGAACGCGTCGTACCAGTCCCCGCCGACCTGCGCGGCCTGCGCCGCCGGCTGGTAGCGCGCCACCACCTGCAGGTGCTCCGGCTCGGGCAGGGCGGTCAGCAGGGACCGCTGCAGGCCCTCGGCCAGCTCGCGCTGCTGGCGGTACAGGCGCGCGTTGTCCAGCACGATGCCGGCGCGGGCACCGACGTGCTCGACGGTGACCAGGTCGTCGGCGCTGAAGTCGCCGCGCCCGGCGCCGTTGGCCAGCGAGAGCATCCCCACCGGTCCCTCCCGCCCGGTCAGCGGCAGCACCACCACCGACTCCGGGGCCAGCAGCCCCAGCTTCTCGCGCACCGGGCCGGGCGGCAGCATCGCCTGCACGGCGGCGGTGGCGCCGGAGGGCAGGGACTGCGGCCGGCCGCTGGTCATCGCCCGCACCACCACCGTGTCGTCGGTGAGCACCCCCATGCGGGCGTGCGCGTACTCCTCGAGCACCTGCTGCAGCGCGGGGTCGCGGTGCCAGGCGGCGGCGTCGCGCAGCCCGCGGCGGGTGCCCGCCTGGTGCGTGTCGTCGACGAGGGTGACGATCGCCCAGTCCGCCAGCACCGGCACCACCAGCCGCGCCAGGCGCCGGGCCGCCTCGTCGTTGTCCAGCGTGCCGGTCAGCTCGGCGGTGATGCGCCCGAGCAGTTCCGTGCGGCGCGCGGCCCGCTCGGACTGCTGCTGGGCGCGGCGGCGTTCGGTGACGTCGAGGAAGTACACCGCCAGGCCCTCGCCGGTGCGCCAGGCGCGCACCTCGTACCAGGCGTTCAGCGGCTCGGGGTAGTGCGCGTCGAACGTGACGGTCTCGCCGCTGTCCATCGCGCGGCGGTAGTTCACCTCGAAGTCGCTGCCCGGGGCGGCGGGGAAGAGGTCCCACACGACCCCCCCGAGGAGCTCGTGCCGCTCGCGGCCCAGCACCCGCTCGGCCTCGGCGTTGACGTACGTGAACCGCCAGGAGGTGTCCAGCGAGAAGAACGCGGTGGACATCGACTCCAGCACCCGGCTCACCCGCGCCTCGGCCTCGCGGTGGGCGGTGACGTCCCACGCCGCCCCGAGCAGGCGCACCGCCACGCCGTGCTCGTCGCTCAGGGCGCGGCCGCGGGCACCGACCCAGCGCAGGTCCCCGCCGGGCAGCACGATCCGGTACTCCGCGGAGAACGGCCCGCACGTCTCGACGGCCGCCCGCAGGTCGGCGCTGACGCGCGGCAGGTCCTCCGGGTGCAGGCGCTCGTTGAACGCCTCGATGGTCCGCGCGAAACCGTCCGGTGCGTAGCCGAACAGCTCCAGCAGCCGCTCGTCCCACTGCAGGACGCCGTCGACGAGGTCCCAGTCGAACGTGCCGACCCCGGCGGCGGCGATGGCCAGCTCCAGCAGCTCGCGCCGCGCGTCGGCGTCGGCGACGCGCCTGACGTCCGGCGGCAGCGGCAGCGGGCTGGGGACGCTGGCCGCGTCGCGGGCCTCGCCCTCGGCCCCGGAGGGCACTTCGACACGGTTGGACACCCGGTTCCCTCGATCCCGGGCGCCGCTCGCCCACCCGCCCAGTTTCCCCCACGCCACCGGGTCGGGGGAACCACGGCCCGGCCCGGCCCCCGGCGCCGTCAGGGCCGAGGGTCCGTGCGCTGCCAGCGCCGGCCGCGCTCGCGGCGCGGGGTGGTGGCCGCCACGCACTTCGGGCACACCCACCGCACGGCGTCGGCGCTGCCGCCGGTCACCGGGTCGGTGTCGGAGAAGTCCACGTGCGGGAAGCGCGCCAGCCCCGCCCGGCGCAGCGGCACCCCGCACACCGTCTGGTTCTGCCCCGGTTCCCAGGCGTGCACCTCGCCCTCGGGCAGCCGGCTGCCCTCACCGGGGTCGTACGTCCCGCTGGCCGCGACCTTCACCGCGCACCTCCGTCCCGTCCCGCACCGGCCCCGTCTCGACCGTCCGACGACGGTAGCGGCCGGGGGCGGGCGGCGCCGACCAGGAGGAGCGCCGCCTCCTGCGCGGCCTCGAAGACGCCCTCGAAGGCGCCCGTGCCGCAGGACACCAGCGCGCCCTCGTGCAGCAGGGCCACCGCCTTCGCCGTGCTGCGCGGTGCGGGGGCCCCGGCGCGCTCGGCGATCTCCTCGAAGAGGCCGAGCATCCACCGCTTCTGCTCCACGACGAGCGCGCGGGCGGGGTGCGCGGGGTCGTCGAGCTCGGCGTGGGCGTTGACCATGGCGCACCCGCGGGAACCCTCGGCCCGCGACCACTCGTGCGAGGCGGCGAACAGGGCCGTCAGCCGCTCCTCGGCTCCGGGGCCGGCCGCCTCGATCCGCTCGGTGAGCAGGGCGCGCCAGCGCCGGTCTCGGGCGGCGAGGTACTCCACGACCAGCCGGTCCTTGCTGCCGAAGCGGTCGTAGAGCGTCTTCTTCGTCACCCCGGCCCGCTCGGCGATCGCCTCGACCCCGACGGCGTGCAGACCGCGCGCGTAGAAGAGCTCGGAGGCGGCGTCCAGGACCGATCGCGCCCCCGGGGTCCAGTCGATCTCGGTGTCCACGGGCACGAGTATACCGATCGGGTTACCGTGGCTCCATGGATATACCGATCGGTGTACCTCACTGGAGGGGGCGGACCGCCCTCGCCGTCCTCTGCGCGCTGTTCGTCGCCTGCTGGTCGTCCGGGTTCGTCGGCGCCAAGCTGGGCGCGCAGGACGCCGACGTGCGCACGGTGCTGATGTGGCGGCTGCTGCCCCTGGCCGCCGGGCTGCTGCTGTTCACCGGGCTCAGGCACCGGGCGGGTCGGCGGCGCCCCGACCCGTCCGCACGGCTCACCCGCCCGCAGCTGCTGCGCCAGGTCGGCATCGGCGCCCTCTCGCAGTCCGGCTACCTGCTGACCGTCTACTGGGCCATCGGGCTCGGCGTGAGCACCGGCACGACCGCTCTCATCGACGGGGTGCAGCCGCTGGTCGTCGCCGCCCTCGCCGGCCCGCTGCTGGGAGCGGCCGTCACCGGGCGCCAGTGGCTGGGCCTGACCCTCGGCCTCGGCGGGGTCCTGCTCGTCACCTGGGCCGACGCGACCTCCCCGCGCACCGACGCCCCCGCGTGGGCGTACGCCGTCCCCCCGATCGGGATGCTGTGCCTCGTCGCCGCGACGTTCCTCGAGCGCCGCGACCCCTCGGCCCCGCGCCCGCTGCGGAACCTGACGATCCACTGCACCACCTCGGCGGTCGTCTTCACCGCCCTCGCGCTCGCCGGGGGCGCGGCCACGGTCCCCGCCGAGCCCCGCTTCTGGGTGGCCACCGCGTGGCTGATCGTGCTGCCCACCTTCGGCGGCTACGGCCTGTACTGGCTCCTGCTGGAGCGCGTGGGGGTGACGACCGTCAACAGCCTCATGTTCCTGGTGCCGCCGGTGACGACGGCGTGGGGGGCGGCGCTGTTCGGCGAACCGGTGACGGTGCTGACCGTCGCGGGCCTGACCCTGGCGCTGGCCGCCACGTGGCTGGCCGCGGTGCACCCGCGCGTGTAGCGCCCGCGGAACGGGGAAGGGAAGGGGTACCAGCACCGATCGACGAGCACCGTGGAGGTCCCCCCGTGAGCAGCAGCGACAACCGGTACGTCACCCAGGCCGTGCACGACCTGGCCTCGGCCCTGTGGTTCGGCGGGTCCGTCATGGGCGTCGCCGGCGTCAACAAGTCGGGCAGCGAGCTGACCGCCGGCACCGACCGCATCGCCGTCGCCGCCTCCGCGTGGCGCCGCTTCCAGCCGGCGCAGTGGGGCGGCATCGCCACCGTCCTGGTCACCGGCTCCACGCTCACCGCGGCCAGCGGGCACCGCGTCGCGGCGCAGAAGGGCTACGGCAGCGTCGGCGCCCTGAAGGTCGGCCTCGTCCTCGGCGGTGCGGTCGCCACCGCGTACGCGGCCTTCGCCGGGCGCAAGATCGCCCAGGCGGCGGACGCGGCGGAGCAGCGCGGTGAACCCGTCAGCGTCAAGGACGCCACCCTGCCCACCCCGAACACCCCGGCGGACCTGGCGAAGTGGCAGGGCCGGCAGCGCGTGGCGCAGTTCGCGGTGCCGCTGTTCGCCGGCGGCAACATCTTCTGCAACGCCTACCTGACGCAGTCGTACCGCTTCGGCCAGACCGCCAAGGGCGTCATCGCCCGCCTGAACCCCGTCTCCTGACCCCACCCCCTCCTCGCGGAAACCAGTGTCTCCGCCCTGAGGGGCGCCCTTCCCGGGGCGGAAACAACGGTTTCCGCCCGAGGGGGAGGACGCGACGGCGCCCCGCACCCCCTTCCGGGGGTGCGGGGCGCCGCGCGCTCCCGAGGGGATCAGTCCTCGGTCTCCTCGAACACGTCCTCGCGGAAGTCCTGGCGCGGCAGTTCCGCGCGGACCTCGAACGTGTGGGTGTCGGTGTACTCGCGGCCCGCGACGTCGGTGGCGGTCACCTCGGCGGTGTGCACGCCCTCGGCCAGGCCGGCCGGCAGCCGGAACTGCCAGATGTGCGTGGCGCGGTCGGCGAGGTTGTTGCCCGGCTGCGCCGGGCCCGGGCCGTACTCGGCGCCCGCGTACAGCTCGAAGCCCTGCGCGTACTCGTTCCCCGAGGTGCTCTCGAAGCCGAAGCGGGCCACCTGCAGCTGGCGGGTGGCGGCGGCCGGGTCGGCGAAGCGGGCACCGGTGTTCGGCGCCTCGCCCTCGGCCTGCTGGGTGCGGGTGGCCGGCTGCGGCGCACCGCCGTCGATGGAGACGGACACCTCGGTGTCGCTGGAGCCGTACCAGACGTTCGCGGTCAGGAACGTGTCCTGCGCCAGGTCGCCGGGGGTGACCACGCCCGGGTCACCCAGGTCGTTGACGTTCACCGGGGGCACCGCGTCCCACTCGCCCTCCTCGCGCGTCTCGGCGAAGTCCACGAGCTTCGTGAACCAGTCGCGCCAGCGCGGGGAGTTCAGCGACAGCGCCATCTGCTCCTGCGCGCCCTCGCCGATGACGTGGAAGGTGTCGGTGAACTCGCTGCCGTCGACGTCGAGCGTGAGGAACCCGGGGCGGGCGCCGTCGCGCTGCAGCGCCATGGGGCGGCCCTCGACGCCGAGGTCGCCGGAGTACCAGTCGCCGCTGGGGGCGCCGGCGACGACGTGCGGGAACGGCAGTTCCGTGACGCCCACGGCCTCTTCCCACCCGGCGTAGCTGTCACCGGTGAGCATCCGCTCGGTGGAGTGGGTGTGCCCGGACACCGACAGGGCGGGACGGCCCTCGAGCAGCTCGTACACCTTCAGCACGTCGGCGGTCTGGTGCTTCGTCGAGGTGGCGTCGGCGAAGGACACCATCGGGATGTGGGTGGCCAGGACGACGAGCTTGTCCTGCGGGACCGTGGCCAGGTCCGCCTCCAGCCAGGCCAGCTGCTCCTCGCCGAGGACGCCGGAGTAGGTGGGCGAGCCCTCGGGGTCGGCGCAGTGCGGGCGGGTGCCGTCCGCGTTCTCCGCGGGCCCGCAGGGGTACTTCACGTTGTTCATCACGACGTAGTGGACGTCGGCCACGTCGTAGGAGTACGTGGTGGGGCCGAGCTCGCGCTTGAAGGTGTCGAAGGAGTGCGCGGGGTCGGTGGAGTCGAAGTCGATGTCGTGGTTGCCCGGCACGAACCGCAGCGGCAGGCCGGAGGCGCCGAGCACGTCCTTGATGCGCGGGTACAGGCCCAGGTCGTCGCCGGCGACGTCGCCGAGCATGAGCGCACCGCACTCGGCCAGGCGCTGCTCCTGCTCGCCGCGCTGCAGGCCCACGAGGTCGGCCACCAGGCCGTCGCGGGCGAAACCCAGCTCGCGGCCGCTGTAGGTCTGCACGTCGGCGAGGATCGCGCAGCGGGTCTGCGCGTCCTGCGCCTGCTCGTCGCCGCGAACGATCGGGAAATTCACCGCCGACGGCAGCGGGCCGGTGGGGGCCAGGCCGCCGAAGCGCAGTTCCGGGGAACCGGCGGGCAGGTGGTGGTAGTGGAACTGGGCGACGCCGTCCTCGTCGACGGGGACCTGCCAGCCGGCCGGCTGGGTGACGAACGCGGTCATGCCGTCGAACGCGGGCAGCTCGTAGCGGCCCTGCTCGTCGGTGCGGACGACGTCGCGGCCGTTGGAGACGGTGACGCCGGCCACGCCCTCCTCGCCGTCGCTGCGGCCGTCGCGGTCGGAGTCCTCGAACACGGTGCCGCGCAGGGTGTCAGCGTCGCTGCTGAGGGTCCGGGCGGCACCGGCGTCGCGGACGACCTCGACGGAGCCCACGTACCGCTCGGGGGCGGCGGGCGCGGGCTGCGCGGGGGCGGCCGAGGAGGAGGTCTCCAGCGAGGCGGTGAGGGCGCCGGCGCCGACCAGCGCGACAGCGGCGGCGGCGAGGGTGCGGCGCCGGCGGGACGGGGTTCCGGGCAGGGGGGAGGTGCTGCTCATGGCGGTGGGGTGGCCTTTCGTCGGCTCTCGTCGACACCCGGCGCTCCTGGCGCGACCGGGGGCGCACCCCACCCTGTGCGAACTCTGTGACCTCCCGGTGACACGTGACGGAAGGTCAGGAGAACGTCACTGACCGCCGAACACCGTGACCCGCTCCGCCGGCGCCCCGCCGAACGACCACGGCTGCCCCGTGGCCTCCAGCACCGACCACCACAGGTCGCCGTGCGGGTCGACCTGGTTGCGCGCCGAGACCGCCAGGCGGATCGGGATGTGCACGAACCGGCGGCGCCAGCGGCCCACCACCATGTTCGTGCGCCCGGCCATCGCCGCGTGCGCGGCCGCGTGCGCCAGGCGGATGCAGTACACGCTGTCGTACGGGTTCGCCGGCACGGAGCGGATGACGTAGCTGGGGTCGATGTAGCGCAGGTTCAGCTCCAGCCCGTGCGCGGCGAAGTCGTCCGCGATGGCCTGGCGCAGCAGCCGCCCCACGTCCTGCAGCCTCTTGTTGCCGGAGGCGTCGACCTGGTCGTCGGCGTCGAACAGCTCCTGGCCGGCTCCCTCGGCGGCCACCACCAGGGCGTGCCCCTGGGTGGCGACCTTGGCCCGCAGCAGCTCCAGGAAACCCCCCGGACCGTCCAGCACGAACGGCACCTCGGGGATGAGGACGAAGTCGGCGTCGTTCTGCGCCAGCGCCGCGTAGCAGGCGATGAAGCCGGAGTGGCGCCCCATGAGCTTGACGACGCTCACGCCGTTCGGGGCGGTGCGCGCCTCGACCTTCGCCGAGCGGATCGAGCGGGTCGCCTCGCTGAACGCGGACTGGAACCCGAAGCTCTGGTCGATGAACGGGATGTCGTTGTCGATGGTCTTCGGGATGCCGACCACGGCGACCTTCAGCCCGCGCTCGGCGACCTCCGCGCAGATCTTCTGCGCCCCGCGCAGGGTGCCGTCGCCGCCGATGACGAAGAGCACCGAGATGCCCATGCGCTCCAGGCAGTCCACGACCTCGGCGGCGTCCTGCTGCCCGCGCGAGCTGCCCAGGATGGTGCCGCCCTCGGCGTCGATGCCCTCCACGGCCTCCGGCGTCAGGTCCACCACGTCGTGCCCGTAGCTGGGCACGAAGCCCTGGTAGCCGTTCTTGAAGCCGTAGATGCGCCGCACGCCGTAGTGGTTCGTCAGCTCCGAGACGAGCCCGCGGATGACGTTGTTGATGCCCGGGCACAGCCCGCCGCAGGTGACGATGCCGACCCGCGTCTTCGACGGGTCGAAGAAGATCTTCTTGCGGGGGCCGGTGGGCTCCAGGCTCGGCAGGTCCGCCAGGCCGTCGAGGTCCTCCTGGCCCTCCACGCGCCGCGCCACCTTGGACAGGGTGTCGTCGAAGAGCACCCGGTCGTTCTCGTCGATGTAGTGGTGCGTGGTGCGGCGGGCCTGCAGCCGGGGGGCGAGCGGTGAGTCGACCGTGCAGGGACCGAGGGTCTCGACCGTGAAGTCGGGCACGGCTGCGTTGTCCATGGGCGTCGCTGGTCCTTCCAGGCTGAGGGGTCCGCGCGGTCCGGCCCACCCATCATCGCGGGGGCGTGCGCGCCCCGGCGCGCCGGGGTGCCGCGCCGGGCCGCCGGTGATCGCCGAGCGCGCCGCGCCGCGGCCCCCTAGCGTCGGAGCATGACCAACGACCTGTACACGGCCGTCGTCACCGCCACCCCGGGCTCGGCCCGCTCCGACGACGGGGCCCTGTCCCTGGACGTCACCGAGCCGAGGACGCTGGACGGTCCCGGCGAGGGCACCAACCCCGAGCAGCTCATGGCCGCCGCCCTGGGCAGCTGCCTGCTGGACTCGCTGCGCATCGCCGCCACCAGCACGGGCGGCAGCACCGAGGGGGCGCAGGTGGAGACCCGCGTCACCCTCGCGAACGACGAGCCGGGCTACACCGCCCGCTACGCGCTGCGCGTGACGCTGCCGGACGCGGGCGCGGACGCCTCGGCGGTGCTGGAGCAGGCGCTGTCGATCTGCCCGTTCACCAAGACGCTGGACGCCTCCGCGCTGGACGTGCAGCTGGCCTGAGCCGGCGCCGGGCGGCTCAGCGCTCCCCGGGGTGCCCGGGCCGCCCGGGCTCCCCGTCGTGCTCGGCCAGGCGCGCGAGCATCGCGTTGTAGTCGGCGAGCTCGCGGCCGCCGTCGCGGTCCGCGGCGCGGTCGCGGCGGCGGCCCTCCCGCGTGTCCGAGCGGGACCAGGCGATGGCCACGCCGAGGACCAGCGCGGCGGTGGGGAACTCGCCGATGCCCCAGGCGATGTCCCCGCCCCGGTGCTGGTCGGCCAGCAGGTCGGTGCCGGCGGGGGCCACCTGCGCGAACCACTCACCGGCCAGCAGCTGCGTGCTCTGCATGAGCGCGACGCCGAAGAAGGCGTGGAAGCCCATGGTCGCCAGCAGCAGCATCAGCCGCAGCGGGTGGGCCGGGCGGTGCGCACCGGGGTCGACGCCGATGAGCACCGAGCAGAACAGGTACCCGGTGCCCAGGAAGTGCACCATCATCAGCTCGTGCCCCACGTGGGTGCGCAGCGCCAGCTCGAACAGCGGCGAGTAGTAGAAGACGATGATGCTGCCGGCGAAGAGGACGGCGGCGACCAGCGGGTGCCCCACGAGCGCCAGGTAGCGCGAGTGCAGCAGCTCCAGGAGCCACTCGCGGGCGCCCCGCGAGCCGTCGCGGCGCACGGGCAGGGTCCGCAGCGCCAGCGTCACGGGGGCACCGAGCACCAGCAGCGGCGGCACGGCCATCGTCAGCAGCATGTGCTGGAGCATGTGGGAGCTGAAGGAGATCCGGCCGTAGGCGGCCGGGCCGCCGCTGGTGACGAACAGCAGCGCCAGGCAGCCCAGCACCCACCACGTCGTGCGGGCGGCGCTCCACCGGTCGCCGCGGCGGCGCAGCCGGTGCACGCCGAGCAGGTAGCCGACGAGCGCGCCGCCGCCGACGAGCAGCCACAGCAGGTCCGGCGAGACCTCGGTGAACCAGCGGGCGACCGTGAACGGCGGCGGGGCGCTCTCGCCCAGCAGAAGGTCGACGGGGTCGGCGGAGGGGTCGGTCTCGGGGACCGGGGTGGGGCTGCGGCTGAGGGCGACGCCCAGGCCCGTGGCGGCGGCCATGAGGACGAGCTCGCCGGCGGCGAGGCGGCGGAAGGCCCGCGGGGCGCCGCTCAGCAGCGGCAGGGTGCGGCGGCGGTGCCACGCGCCGACGACGCCGAGCAGGACCAGGGCGGCGGTCTTGGCGAGCACGAGGGCGCCGTAGGCGGTGGCCAGGCCCGAGAAACCCCCCAGGCGCACCCAGGCGTTGACCACCCCGGACAGCGCGACGGCCGCGAAGCACCACAGGGCCAGCGCGGAGTAGCGGGCGGCGACGACGGGCAGGTCCACGGCCCGCTCACCGGCCGCGGCCCGGCGGCGGCCGGTGAGCGGGGCCACGAGCAGCACGGCGGCCAGGCCGCCCACCCAGACGGTGACCCCCACCAGGTGCAGGCCCAGGGAGCTGACGGCGGTCTCGTGGGAGGCGGACCCGGAGGCGTGCCCGGACAGCGACAGGGGCACGAGCGCGACGAGCGCCAGCGCGGCGCCCCAGGCGGCGCCGGTGGGGGTGGTCGCGGCCGCGGCGACGGTGGCGACGACGGCGGCCAGGACGGTGGTGACCAGCAGCGCGCGGCCGAGGTCGATCTCCTGGGCGAACTGGGCGAACTGGGCGCCGAAGCCGGCGGCGCCGGGGGCGGCACCGAGGACGTCCATGGCGGTCAGCACCAGCACGGCCAGCGCCGAGACCGTCCAGGCGCCGGCACCGACGCCGGCGGCGCGCACGGCGCGCGTCCAGGCCGCCGAGGGGTGCGGCAGCACGACGGTGGCGACGACGAGGCCGCCGACGGCCAGGGCCGCGGACAGGTCGTGGACGGTGCGGGCCAGCGGCAGTCCGTAGCGCACGAAGGCGCCGGGGTCTCCGAGGACGGAGGGGACCAGCCCGCCGCCGGCCGCGAGCGCCACGAGCAGCGCGGCGCAGGCGGCGCCGAGGGAGGCGAGCGCGGTGAGCACGGCACCGGCCGCACCGGGGACCGCGGGCACCGCCCGGGGGCCGCCGCGCGGGGTGGGCGGACGGGTCGCGCTGTCGGACGGGCGGGTGTCTGCCACGTCCTCCAGGGTAGGTCGCCGCGCCGACAGCTCCTCGCGGCGGGCGGTCGCTCAGGCGCTGGCGCGCGCGGAGCGGACCGGGGCCAGGTGGGTGGCGACGTCGAACCAGACGACCTTGCCGAAGGGCTGGACCTCGACGCCGTGGGCGTCGGCGAGCGCCTCGACGAGGGCCATGCCGCGCCCGTCGAGGGCGTCGGGGTCGGACTCGCGGCGCAGCGGCAGGCGGGTGTTCTCGTCGGTGACGCCGACGCGCACCCGCGAGCCGTGCCGGCCCAGCTGCAGGACGACCTCGCTGCGGCCGTGCACGACGGCGTTGGTGACGACCTCGGCGGTCAGCAGCAGCAGGGTGTCGACGACCTCGCCGATGAGGCCCTGGGCGATGCACCAGTCGGCGACGACGTGGCGGGCGGCGCGCGAGGAGGCCGGCTCCGGGGCGAGGGTGGTCACGCAGGACCAGTCCTGGAACGACACAGAGTGACTCTCCCGATACCTAGGGTCACGAGGAACGGTAGCGCACCGTCCCCCGAACGGCGCAGCGCGGACACCGTCCGCGAGGTGAGCGCGACCGGGCGCCCACCCGTCGATCCTGTCCGGCACCTGCGCTCCCCCGTAGCCACCAGCGGCTGCTAGATTCGTCCCGATAGGTTGCGTGCGGCAGTCAACGATTCCTCAGCGGACCGGGACGCCACGGGTACTTCGCCGCCGGGCCCCGCCCCGTTACACCGCCGCCGCCTCCGCCACCACCCGACACACCGGTCAGGCGCCCCGCGACGCCCCCTCCCGCACCGACCCCACCACGGGAACGCCCCTCCCGCACCACGACCGCACCCGCCCGGAGCACCGTGCCCCACCACGAACCCGCCCCCGCGCACCCGCCCGGGGACCGCCGCGACCTCCTCCTGCCCGCCCTGGCCGAGGAGGTCACCCGCACCGTGCGCACCCTGCACGCCCTGAAGGCGCAGGACGCCCGCGCCGACGACGACGCCGAGCGCGCCGTGCACGCCGTGCTCCTGACCGTCGAGCACCACGGCGCCCAGCGCGTCGGCGCGCTCGCCGAACGGCTCGGCACCGACCCCTCCACGGTCAGCCGGCAGACCGCCGAGCTCGTCCGGCGCGGCCTGCTCGAGCGCCACCGCGACCCCGACGACGGCCGCGCCTGCCGCCTGGCCGTCACCGGACCCGGCCGCGAGGTCGTCGCCGTCACCCTGCAGCGCCGGCGCGAGCGGCTGGCCCGCGCCGTCACCGGCTGGGACGAGCACGACCTCGGCACCTTCGTCTCGCTGCTGACCCGCTTCGCCGACGGCCTCGAGCGCGGCCGCGACGACGACACCGGCACAGCCCCCGCCCCCACCGCAGCCACCACCCGCCCCGAGCAGGAGACCGCATGAGCAGCACCACCGCCGGGGCCGACCCGGCCGCTCCCACCGAGGCGCCCGCGCTGACCCACCGGCAGATCATGGCCATCCTGTCCGGCCTGCTGCTGGGCATGTTCCTCGGCGCCCTGGACCAGACGATCGTCGCCACGTCGATCCGCACCATCGCCGACGACCTCGACGGGTTCTCCCTGCAGGCGTGGGCCACCACGGCGTTCCTCATCACCTCGACGATCTCCACGCCGCTGTACGGCAAGCTCTCCGACATGTACGGCCGCCGGCCGTTCTTCATCGCCGCCATCGGCATCTTCGTCGTCGGCTCCGCGCTGTGCGGGATCTCCACCTCGATGTACGAGCTGGCCGCCTGGCGCGCCGTGCAGGGCCTGGGCGCCGGCGGCCTCATGTCGCTGGCGCTGACGATCATCGCCGACGTCGTCCCGGCCCGGGAGCGCGCCAAGTACCAGGCCTGGTTCATGGCCGTGTTCGGCACCTCCAGCGTCCTCGGCCCCGTCGCCGGCGGGTTCTTCGCCGGGCAGGAGTCCCTCCTCGGCCTCGCCGGCTGGCGCTGGATCTTCTGGATCAACGTCCCGCTGGGCGCCCTCGCCCTCGCCGTGGTCGTGCGCAACCTCAAGCTGCCCCGGCGCACCACCCACCACCGCATCGACTGGCCCGGGGCGCTCGCGCTCGTGCTGTGCCTGGTGCCGCTGCTCGTCGTCGCCGAGCAGGGCCGCGAGTGGGGCTGGGGCTCGGGTGGGGCGCTGCTCTGCTACGCCCTGGGGGTGGCCGGCCTGGTCGCGTTCGTGCTCGTCGAGCGCGCCTACGGCGAGGAGGCGCTGCTGCCGCTGCGCGTGTTCCGCGGGCGCACCTTCGTCGTCGGCAGCCTCGCCAGCCTCATCCTCGGCATGGGCATGTTCGGCGCGATGGCGGTGCTGCCGCAGTACCTGCAGGTCGTCAAGGGCTCCTCGCCCACCGTCGGCGGCCTGCAGATGCTCCCGCTGGTGCTCGGCATCATGTCCGCCAGCGCGTTCGCCGGGCAGTTCATCGCCCGCACCGGCCGCTACAAGCCGCTGCCGGTCGTCGGCACCGGCCTGATGGTGCTGGCGCTGTTCCTCTTCAGCCGCGTCAACGCCGACACCCCGGTGTGGCAGACGATGCTCGTCATGCTGGTCATGGGCTGGGGCCTGGGCGGCAACATGCAGCCGATCATCCTGGCCGTGCAGAACGCCGCCAGCCCCCGCGAGATCGGCGTCGCCACCTCCTCGGTGACGTTCTTCCGGCAGATGGGCGGCACCCTGGGCACCGCGGTGTTCCTGTCCATCCTGTTCTCCACCCTGGGCGGCAACGTCTCGGACGCCTACCGGGCGGCGGCGGACGAGCCCTCGTTCACCGCGGGGCTGCGCGAGGCGGGCCTGGACCAGGCCGGCCTGCAGCAGGTCCTCGCGCGCGCCAGCGACGACACCTCGGTGCTGGGCACCCTGCCGGCGGCCGTGGCCCACCCCTTCAAGGTGGGGTTCACCGACTCCACCAGCCTGATCTACCTGGTGGCCGCCCTCGTCATGGTCGCCGGGTTCGTCACGGTCCTCTTCCTGCCCGCCCTGCCGCTGCGCGGCGGGCGCACCCACGGCGCTCCCGGCGCCGGCGACGCCACCGCCGCACCGGTGCAGGCCGCGGCCGCCGCGGTCCACCCGGCGCAGGTGCGCGACCACCCGGCCCAGCTGACGGGCGTGCCCGCCGACGCCGCGTCCGCCGGCGAGCTGACCGAGCGCGTGCGCGCCGAGGTGCAGCAGGCCAAGGCCGCCCAGCGCGCGGTCGAGGAGCTGGCCGCCGAGACGGCCCGCCGGGAGGCCGCGCTGGACGCGGCCGTGGAGCGGCTGCGCGACCTGGGCCTGGACGAGGCGTCCATCGAGGCCGCGCTCGGGGAGGACGCGGCCGCGCCGCGCGGCCGGCACGCCGGGCACGTCGTGCCCGCACCGGCGGACGGGCCCGCCGGCGCGACGGCACCCGGGCCCGACCGGCTGGGCGCGCAGGCCGGGCCCCCCGCGCGGAGCTGACCTGGCGCAGAGCCGAACCCCCGCGACGGCCCCGGAGCGACCCGCTCCGGGGCCGTCGCGCGTGCCGGGGCCGCCGCTGCCAGCATGGGCGCGACAGCAGCGCGAGGACGGCGGGAGGAGCACGGGTGCCCGACTGGGTGCGGGACGCGATCTGGTGGCACGTCTACCCGCTGGGGGCGACGGGCGCCTTCCCCCGCCCCGACGCGGGACCGCGCCCGCGCCTGCTGCGGCTGCTGCCGTGGCTGGACCACGTGCGCGACCTCGGCGCCAACGGCCTGCTGCTCGGGCCCGTCTTCGCCTCCTCCACGCACGGCTACGACACCGTCGACCACTTCCGGATCGACCCCCGCCTGGGCACGGACGAGGACTTCGACCGCCTCGTCGCCGCCTGCCGCGAGCGCGGGCTGCGCCTGCTCCTGGACGGGGTCTTCAACCACGTCGGCCGCGAGCACCCCGCCTTCCAGCGGGTCCTGCGCGAGGGGCCGGCGGCGCCCACGGCCGGCTGGTTCCGGCTGCGCTGGCCCGACGGCGCCGGGCCCGGGACGGTGCCGGAGCACGACGACTTCGAGGGCCACGGCGACCTCGTCGCCCTGGAGCACGCGAACCCCGAGGTGGCCGACCTCGTCGTGGACGTCATGACGCACTGGCTGGCCCGCGGTGCGGACGGCTGGCGCCTGGACGCCGCCTACGCGGTGCCGCCGCAGCGCTGGGCGCCGGTGCTGGCCCGGGTGCGCGAACGCTTCCCCGACGCCTACGTCGTCGGCGAGGTCATCCACGGCGACTACGCGGGCACCGTGGCGGCCTCCGGCACGGACTCCGTCACCCAGTACGAGCTGTGGAAGGCGGTCTGGAGCTCGCTGAACGAGGCGAACCTGCACGAGCTGGCGTGGACGCTGGGCCGCCACGACGGCTTCCTGGAGACGTTCGCGCCGTTCACGTTCGTCGGCAACCACGACGTCACGCGCATCGCCAGCCGCCTGCACGACGAGCGCCACCTGGCGCACGCGCTGGTGGTCCTGATGACGGTGGGCGGCACCCCGGCCGTGTACGCCGGCGACGAGCACGCCTTCCGGGGTGTGAAGGAGGAGCGCGCCGGCGGCGACGACGCGGTGCGCCCGCCCCTGCCCCCCACCCCGGCGGACCTGTCCCCGCTGGGGCTGCCCACCTTCCACCTGCACCAGGAGCTCATCGGCCTGCGCCGCCGGCACCGCTGGCTGCACGAGGCGCGCACCGAGGTGGTGCACGTGGAGAACGAGCGCCTGGTGTACGTCTCGCGCGCCGCGCACGGCGACGGCCGCCTGCTGGTGGCGCTGGACGTCTCCGGCACCGGCGGGGAGGTGCCCGCGCCGGGGGCGGGCGAGGTCCTGGCCGGCGCCGGGCGGGTGCGCGGTGCGGCGGGTGAGGAGCGGGTGCTGCTGGCGCCGCACGGCTGGGCGGTGCTGGCCGGCTGACCGGCCCGCCGGGTGGGCCGGTTCAGCCCTCCGCGGGGTGCACGCGGTCCAGCCACGCGAACGCCTCGCGCTGCATGGCCGCGTCGAAGCGGTGCCCGGTCTCGTGCAGGGAACCGGTGAACGCGCCCGGCGCACCGGCGGCGGCGTAGCGGGCGGCGATGCGCTGCACCGCGCGGCGCACCCCCGCCTCGGGGAACAGGGGGTCGCGCAGGCCGGACTGCACCAGCAGCGGCAGCGGGGCGCGGGCGGCGACCACGTCCGGCCAGTCCCCCACCCGCCCCAGCCCCGGCGTCATCAGCGCCCACGCGTGCCGGTGCAGGTGCTGCGGGAGCGCCTCCCGCAGCGCGGTGGTCATGCAGACGACGACGAGCGCGGCGGCCGGGGCGCCCAGCGCCGCCGCCACCGCCGCGCGCGCACCGCCGCCGGACAGGCCCAGCAGCGCCACGCCGCCGGGCGCGGTACCCGGGTGCGCGGCGAGCACCCGGGCCGCCAGCAGGTCCTCGCGGGCCAGCAGCCCGGCCCAGGAGGTGCCCAGCACCCCCAGCGCCTTGGCCACGGCGTCCTCGGCGGGCCCGGCGTGCACGTCGTAGGCGACGGCCTCGTCGTCGACGTCCTCCCCGGCGGCGCGGCGCGCGGCCAGCTCCCGCTGCGCCACCTGCTCGCTGCGCTCGGGCATCGCCTCCACCGGCAACCGCCGGCTGCCCCAGCCGAAGCCGTCGTGCACCAGCACCGCCCGCCCCGTGCGGGCCAGGTCCTCGGCGAGGGCGCGCCCGTCGTACAGCTCCTCGCGCACGGCCCGCAGCCGCGGGTGCGCCGGGCGCCCGTCCGCGCCGTCGGCGAGCTTGTCCAGGCCGAACCGCTTCAGGCCGCCGTGGCAGTGCAGGGCCAGGGCGCCGGGCAGCGGCCCGCGCTCGCCGGCGGGTCGCAGCAGGCGCCCGGCCGTGCGGGGGCCGAAACCGGCGTCCCAGCTCAGCTCGGTGCCCGCCAGCCCGTCGCGGGTCCAGGTGCCCTCCACCCGCACGTCCGGCTCGGGGACGTCACCGGGCAGCCCGACCGCGGCGCGCAGCCGCCGGGAGACCTCCTCGCCGGTGGGCTCGTCGGCGCCGAACAGGGGCCAGGAACCCTCCAGCAGCTCGACGAGGCCGTCGAAGGCGCCCAGGCGCCCCGTGGCGGCGGGCGCGGGCGCACCGGCGTCCCGCCCCGCCGTGGTGTCGAACCGCACCGCGGCCCCCCTCGTCCTCGCGACCGCCGCTGCCCGGCGGGAACCCCGTCCCGGCACCGTACCCACGGTGCCGGTGACGGGGAACTCCCCTCGGTAATCGTTTTCCCCTACGCTCTGGACATGCCGCTCGACGATGACGTCACCCGGTCCCGCACCCTCGTCCCCGGCCCGGCCCGGTCCCGCCCCGCGGGACGCGTCGTCACGGCCGGCGCCCCCACCGACCTCGCCCCGCCCGCCCCGCCCGCCGCGCCCGCGCGGGCCGTGCTCACCGTCGCCGGAGCGGTCGTCGTCACCGTCGAGGACGGCAGCGCGATGGCACCGGTGGATTCCCCCCGCCCCCACCTGCACCCGGTGCGCACCCTCGCCGGGACCCCGGTGACCGACAGCGCCCCCGTCGACCACCGCCACCACCGCGGCGTGGGGATCGCCGTGCCCGACGTGGACGGCACCAGCCACTGGGGCGGGCGCACGCACGTGCGCGGGAGGGGTTCCACGCTGCTCGAGAACCACGGCGCGCAGCAGGTCGTCGAGCAGGACGGCGACGGCGCCGGCGCCCTGCGGCAGGTCGTCTCCTGGTGCGACCGCACCGGTGGCGAGCAGTTCCGCGAGGAGCGGCGGCTGCGGGCGGTCGCCGCCCCCGGCGGCTGGCGCCTGGACTGGACCTCCGTGCTGCACGCCCGGCACCCGGTGACCATCGGCAGCCCCGCCACGAACGGGCGCCCCGGCGCGTTCTACGGCGGGTGGTTCTGGCGGGCCCCGTTCCAGGGTGCGGAAACCCTCGTCGCCGACGGCGCCGGGACCGCGCTCGCCCACGGGTCGCGCTCGCCGTGGCTGGCCGTGAGCGCGCCCGGCGCGTGGTTGCTGGCCGTGCAGCACGGCGAGGTGCTGCCGTGGTTCGTGCGCACCGAGGAGTACACGGGTTTCGGCCCCGCCCTGGCGTTCGACGCACGGCGTGAGGTCTCCCCCGACGAGCCCGTGCGGATCCGGCTCAGCGTCCTGGTCGCCGACGGGCCCACCCCCGCACCGGGGACCGTGCGCGCCGCCGCGCTCGGCCTGCTGGCCACGGGGGTGGACGCGTGAGCGGCACGCCCCTGCCGCGGGTCGCCGTGGTCGGCGTCAACGGCCACGGCCGCAGCCACCTGCAGCGCGCCCTGGACGCCCACGCGGCGGGGCGGCTGCGGCTGGCCGCCGTCGCCGACCCGCGCCTGGACGACCTGCCGGAACTGCCGGCCGGCACGCGCCGGCACCCCGACCTCGGCGAACTGCTGCACGAGGGCGCCCCGGACGTGGTCGTGCTGAGCACCCCCATCCACACGCACACCGCGCTGGCCACGGCCGCGGTGCGCGCCGGTGCGGACGTGCTGCTGGAGAAGCCCCCCACCGCGACCGCCGCGGAGTTCACCGAGCTGAGCGACACCGTGCAGACCACGGGCCGGCTGTGCCAGGTGGGTTTCCAGAGCCTGGGCTCGGCCGCCGTGGAGCACGTGCGCCGCCGCGTCGCCGACGGCCGCGTCGGCGAGGTCACCGGGTACTCGGCGGCCGGCTGCTGGGTCCGCACCCGCGCCTACTACCAGCGCGCCCGGTGGGCGGGGCACCGCCACCTCGACGGGCGCGTCGTCGCCGACGGGGCCCTGACCAACCCGCTGGCGCACGCGGTGGCCACCGCGCTGGCCGTGGCCGGCGCCCAGCGGGCCGAGGACGTCACGGCCGTGGAGACGGACCTGTTCCACGTCCACGACATCGAGGCCGACGACACCTCCGCGGCCCGCGTCCACCTGGCGGGCGGGCGGGACCTGATCGTGGCGGTGACGCTGTGCGCCGCCGAGCGCGGTGAGCCCTTCGTGGTGGTGGAGGGCACCGCCGGCCGGATCACCCTGTGCTACACGCTCGACACGGTCGTGGAGGAGGTGCCGGGCCACCCGCCGCTGGTGACCCGGCACGAGCGCACCGACCTGCTCGCGGACCTGCTGGCAGCCCGCGCGCACGGGACGCCGCTGCTCTCGCCGCTGGCGGACTCGGGGGGTTTCACGCGCGTGCTGGAGGCCGTGGTCACCGGGCCGGCACCGAGGCCGGTGGCCGAGGGGTTCTTCGAGCGCCTGGCGCTGCCCGGGGGCGACGAGGGGCGCCGGCTGACCGGCGTGGAGGAGGCGGTGGCGGCCGCGCTGCGCGAGCGCGCCACGTTCAGCGAGCTCAGGCTGCCCTGGACGCGGTGACCGGCTCGAACCCTTCCCGCGCCGATCGAACCCGCTCGCGCTGAGCGGTGGTGCAGCGGGAAGCTCCTCGGCCGCGCCGGACGGCCGTCCGGCGCCGACCGCGACGGCTCCCGGAGGGACCCGTGAAGCTCCTGCTGCTCACCGCCGGCACCCGCGGCGACGTCGAGCCCTTCGCCGCGCTGGCGCGGCACGTCCTGCGCTCGGGCGCCGAGGTGGCCCTGGGCGTGCCCGACGAGGCGGTCGGCGGGCTGGCCGACGCGGGTGCGTTCGGCCTCGGCGCCGACTTCTCCCGGCTCGTGGCCGAGCAGGGCGTCTCCCCGATCGCCGCGGCCCGCGCGATGCGCACCGCGGTGCGGCCGGCGATGCGGCGGGTGCTGTCGTCCGCGGTGCGGGCGGTGCTCGAGCACCGCCCGGACGTGGTGGTGCACCACCCCAAGGTGCTCACCGCCCCCCGCGCCGCGGACGCGACCGGCGTCCCGCACGTCGTCGTCGAGACCGTGCCGACGCTCACGCCCACGCGCGCCTTCCCGATGCCGGGGACGACGGGCCGGGACCTGGGGCCGCTGAACCCGCTCACCTACCGCGCGGCGTCCGCGGCCGCGCGGCTGTTCGCCCGGGAGGTGTCCGAGGCGTGCACCGCGCTGGGTGCCGCGGGCGCGGGGCGGGCGCCGTCCCCGGCGGCCGCGTCGCTCGTGCCGATCAGCCCGCACCTGCTGCCCCGGCCGGTGGACTGGCCGGCGCACGTGGCGCTGACCGGCGCCTGGACCTCGCCCGGCCCGGCGGCGCAGCTCGACCCGACGGTCCGCGGGTTCGTCGAGGCGGGCCCCTTCCTGTACGCGGGTTTCGGGTCGATGGCCGCGGGCGACCCGGTGCGACGGGCGCGCGCGGTCGTCGCGGCCGCCCGTGCCCACGGGTTGCGGGCGCTGCTGGTGACGGGGTGGGGCGGGCTGGAGCCACCGCCGGAGGAGCGCGGCGCGGACGTCCTCGCCGTCCCCTCCGTCCCCCACGACGCCGTCCTGCCGCGGGCCGAGGTCGCCGTGCACCACGGCGGTGCGGGGACCGTCCACGCGGTCGCCCGGGCCGGCGTGCCGTCGGTCGTCGTCCCGTTCACCGCGGACCAGCCGTTCTGGGGTGCGCTGCTGCAGCGGCGCGGGGTGGCGGCGGCGCCGTTGCGGCCCCGCCGGCTCGACGCCGGCCGGCTGACCGCTGCCGTGGCGCAGGCGCTGCACCGCGCCCCCGCGGCCCGGGACCTCGCGGGCGCCGTGCGCGGCGACCGGGGCGCCGAGGAGGCGCTGCGCGTGCTCGAGCGCGTGGCGCGCGGCAGCTGACCCGTCCCGCGCCCCGGCGGCACCCGCGCCGAGGCCGAGCGCCGACCCCGGCGCGCGGTCGCTCTGCTGGACTCCGAGCGGCACGGGCGCTCCGCGGTGCACCGGCGCCCGGACCCGGGCGACGCCCTCGTCGGCTGAGGCGCCACCGTGCGCGACGTCACGCCCGCCCGCGCCCCGGGGCTGCGCTGGCGTGCCGCGACGGCCGCTACGGTCGGTGCGGTGCCGGCGCCGGCGGTGGGGCCGGCCATCGGGAACCGGCCCCGGCCGGGTGAGGAGACGGACATGAGCACCGACAGGGCGGCCCACGTGGTGGAGCCGCGGTACGCGCGCACGTGGCTGCTGGTCAACGCCGCCCGCCCGGAGCTGTTCGACGCCGCGGCCCGCTCCCGCACCGACCAGGTGGTGCTCGACGTGGAGGACGCCGTCGACCCCAGCCGCAAGGACGCCGCCCGCCAGGACGTCGTCGCGTGGCTGCGCGCCGGCGGGCGCGCCTTCGTGCGCATCAACGACGTCACCACCCCCCACTGGCGCGACGACGTCGAGCAGCTGCGCGGCACCCCGAACCTGCTGGGCGTGGTGCTGGCGAAGACGGAGGCCGGTGAGCAGGTCACCGACACGTTCGAGGCCCTGGGTGGCCAGACGCCCGTGGTGGCGCTCGTGGAGTCCGCCCTCGGCATCGAGGAGGCCCGTTCCATCGCGTGCGCTCGCGGCGCGTTCCGCCTCGCGTTCGGTTCCGGCGACTACCGCCGCGACACCGGCGCCAGCGCCGACGACCTGGCCATGGCGTACCCGCGCAGCCGCCTCGTCGTCGCCAGCCGCATCGGCGGCCTGCCCGGGCCGGTGGACGGCCCCACCGTCGGTGGTGGCCTGCCGGAGCTGCGGGAGAACTCCTCGGTGGCGGTGTCGCTGGGCATGATGGGCAAGCTGTGCCTCGACTCCGACCAGGCGCCCGTCATCAACGAGGTGATGAGCCCCACCGCCACCGACGCCACCTGGGCGCAGGACGTCGTGGAGGGGTTCGAGGCCAGCGGCGGCGTGGTCCGCGACGGTTCCGACCTGCCGCGCCTGGGCCGCGCCCGGCGCATCCTCGAGCTCGCCGAGGCGTTCGGCATCCAGCCGCTGTGACGCGCGGGGCGGGGGGGCCCACGGCCGCCCGCC
>NZ_JBBBEM010000075.1:0-15676 GCF_037154035.1 Kineococcus sp. G2
GCGGCGGCGTGGTCCGCGACGGTTCCGACCTGCCGCGCCTGGGCCGCGCCCGGCGCATCCTCGAGCTCGCCGAGGCGTTCGGCATCCAGCCGCTGTGACGCGCGGGGCGGGCGGCCCCACGGCCGCCCGCCCCGTCCACCGAGCACCCCCGAGGGGTCAGGTGTGCGCCTCGAGAACGCGCCGGGCGAGGGCCGCGAGCTCCTCGCGCACCTGCGCCGGTTCCACGACCACCACGTCCGCGCCCAGCGCCAGCAGCTGCCCGGCCGCGACCGCGGGTTCCTCCAGCGCGAACCGCACCGTCCACCAGCCCGCGGCGTCCGGTTCCCCGGCCCCCGCCAGCGCCTCGGCCGCCACCGCCTCACCGAGCACCGGCGGCAGGGCCCGCAACCCCCGCGCGGACAGCCGCGCGGTGACGGCCACCCGCCCCAGCGAACGCGCGAACCGCGCCGAGGACGCCGCCCACCACGCGGCCAGCTCGAAACCCGGCGGCCGCTCGAAACGCCCCGGCAGGAGTTCCACCTCGCGGACGCGAGCGGCCCGGTAGGTGCGCACCTCGCCCCGCGAGGACGCCACCAGGTACCAGACCCCGGCCTTGAGGACCAGGCCCAGTGGCTCCAGGACCCTCTCGGCACCCTCGCCCACCGGGCCGTGCGCGAGGCGCACCGGCCGCTGCTCCCACACCGCCCGCCCCAGCACCGCGAGCTCCGGGGTGTCCTCCTCGGCGCGGAACCAGCCGGGTGCGTCGAGGTGGAACCGCTGCGCCAGGGCACCGGCCCGTTCGCGCAGCTCGTGCGGCAGGGTCGCGGCCACCTTGGCGTGCGCCGCCGCGACCGCCCCGCCCAGCCCCACGGCGGACAGTTCGCGCGGCGCGCTGAAGGCGAGGAGCGCGACCGCCTCCCGGGAGGTCAACCCGTCCAGGTGCGAGCGCCAGCCGTCGACGAGCCGCACCCCGCCACCGCGCCCGGGTTCGCTCCAGATCGGCACGCCGGCCGCACGCAGCGCGGCGACGTTCCGGTGGGCGGTGCGCGTGGACACGCCGAGCTCGCGGGCCAGCTCCGGCACCGTCGCCGCCCGGCGCCGCTGGAGCTGGAACAGCAGGGCCACCAGCCGCTCGGAACGCACGCGACCATCGTGCCCGGAAACCCTGACGGCGGTTGTCGGGGTTGCGCGCGAAGGTGGCCGCGTGGACGAGCAGAGCACCCCCTGGACCCCTCCCGACCTGACCGGCCGCGTCGCCCTCGTGGCGGGCGGCACCCGCGGCGCGAGCCGCGCCACCGCCGTCGAGCTCGGCCGAGCCGGCGCCACCGTGTGGGTGAGCGGGCGCTCCAGCGCCGCCGGCCGCTCCGAGGTGGACCGCCCCGAGACCATCGAAGAGACCGCCGCCCTCGTCGACGACGCCGGCGGCCGCGGCGTGCCGGTGCGCTGCGACCACCTCGACCCCGCGCAGGTGCGGGCGCTGGCCGCGCGGGTGGACGCCGAGCACGGCCGCCTCGACGTCCTCGTCGACGGGGTGTGGGGCGGTGACCACCTGATGACGTGGGGGGCACCGGTGTGGGAGCACGACCTGGCCGCGAGCCTGCGGATGCTGCGGCTGGGGATCGAGTCGCACGTCGTCACCGCGCACGCGCTGCTGCCCCTGCTGCTGCGGGAACCCGGTGGCCTCGTGGTGGTGATGACGGACGGGACCGCCGAGCACAACTCCCGCTACCGCACCGGCACCACCCTGGCGTTCCACGTCGCCAAGGCCGCCTCGCACCCGCAGGCGGTGGCGCTGGCCGCCGAGACCGCCCCGCACGGGTGCACCGCCGTCGCGCTGACCCCCGGCTGGTTGCGCTCCGAGGCGATGCTGGACACGTTCGGCGTCACCGAGGAGAACTGGCGCGATGCGCTGGAGCAGGAACCGCACTTCGCGATCTCGGAGTCACCGGTGTTCACGGGCCGGTGCGTGGCGGCGCTGGCCGCCGACCAGCAGCGCTCGAGGTTCTCCGGCCGCACCCTGGACTCCGGTTCCCTGGCGCGCGAGTACGGGATCGACGACGTCGACGGCAGCCGCCCGGACGGGTACCGGTACGTGACGGAGGTGCTGCTGGCCGGCCGCCCCGCGGACACCACCGGGTACCGCTGAACCCCGTCGCGCCGGTCAGGCTCCCAGGCGGCTGATCGTGAACGCGACGAGGAAACCCAGCGTCGTGATGAGCCCGGTCAGCACGTGGGTGCGCTCGAACGCCTCCGGGATCATCGTGTCGGCGATCATCGTGAGGATCGCCCCGGAGGCCAGGGCCGTGATGCCGGCGATGAGCTGCGGCGACGCGCTGCCCAGCGCCAGGTAGCCGAGGGCGGCGGCCAGGGCGCTGACGAGGGCGATGCCGCCCCACACCCCGAACACGTACCCCGCACCGCGCCCGGCCTTCTTCATGCCCGCCACGCTGGACAGGCCCTCGGGCACGTTGGAGATGAACACCGCCGCGACGACCGCGGTGCTCACCCCGCCACCGCCCAGCAACCCGACCCCCAGCACCACCGACTCCGGGATGCCGTCCAGCAGCGCCCCGATCGCGATGGCCGCCCCGCTGCCGCCCTGCTGCGACTCCGACGGCTGCTGGTCACCGGAACGCTTGCGGTGCCGGGCGCCGTGGCGGTCCAGCACCGCGTTCGCCGCCACGTACACCAGGGCACCGGCCAGGAAGCTGAGCGTCGTGGCCAGCAGACCGCCCTCGTCCGCCGCCTCCTGAGCCAGGTCGAACGCGAGCGCCGAGATGAGCACGCCCGCCCCGAACGCCATGACACCGGCGACCACGCGGGACGGCACCCGCACGAACCACGCGATCGCGGCGCCGATGACGAGCGCGGCACCGCCCAGCAACCCCCACAGCCCCGCTTCGAGCCAGCCCGGCATCCCCGCTCCCCTCGTCGTCCCCCGAGGGGAGCACCTACCCGGTGGGGACCCGGGGAAACCTCCTCAGCTCCAGGTGAGCGCCCGCGCGGGGTCCTCCAGCACCGCGGCGATGTCCGCGAGCGCGCGCGAGCCGCTCTCCCCGTCGAGCATGCGGTGGTCGAACGACAGGCTCAGCGTCGCCAGGTAGCGGGGTTTCACCTTGCCCTTGTGGACCCACGGCTTCTGGGCGATCTTGCCGACGGCGAGGATCGCAGCCTCCCCCGGGTTGAGGATGGGGGTCCCGGTGTCGATGCCGAACGTGCCGACGTTCGTGATGGTGATGGTGCCCTCGGCCAGGTCGGCCGGCTGCGCCTTGCCGTCGCGGGCGCGGCCGGCCACCTCGCCGAGGGAGACGGCGAGCTGCTTGAGGGTCATCTCGTCGGCGTCCTTGACGTTCGGCACCAGCAGGCCGCGCGGGGTGGCCACCGCGATCCCGAGGTTCACGTAGTTCTTCACCACGATGACCTGGTTCTCCCCGTCCCAGGTCGCGTTGATGTCGGGGTTGCGCCGCACCGCCACCAGCAGCGCCTTCGCCACCAGCAGCAGCGGGGAGACGCGCACCCCGGCGAACTCCGGGTCCTCCTTCAGGCGGCGCACCAGCTTCATCGTGCGGGTGGCGTCGACCGTGGTGAACACGGTCACGTGCGGGGCGGAGAACGCGCTCTCCACCATCGCCGCGGCCGTGGCCTTGCGCACGCCGCGGATCGGCACGTGCCGCTCCCGCTCGTGCCGATCCTCGCGCCGGCCCGGTTCCGCGGGGGCGGAGGGGACCAGGGCGAGGACGTCGGCGCGGGTGACGGTCCCACCGGGCCCGGTGGGGGTGGCGTCGGCGAGGTCCACGCCGAGGTCGCGGGCGAGCTTGCGCACCGGCGGCTTGGCCAGCACGGGACCGCCCGCCGCGGTGGCGGGGACCCGCGGCTGCTCCGGCTGCTCGTCCCGCGGGGAGGCGCGGCGGCGGCGGGCGGTGCTCTCCCGGGTCCCGTAGCCCACGAGCGTCGCGCCCGAGGACTCCTCGTCCGCCGGCCCACCGGGCCCGGTCGCCGCGGCGGGTCCCGGTGCACCGGCGGGTTCGGACGGCCCCGCGGGCCCGGACGCGCCGGCGGGCTCGGCGTCGCCGGCAGCCTCGGCGGCGGCGTCGCCGGCAGCCTCGGCAGCGGCGTCGCCGATGACGACGATGTCCGCCCCCACGTCGACGGTGCTGCCCTCCTCGACCAGCAGCTGCACGACGGTTCCCGCGTACGGGCTGGGCAGCTCGACGAGCGACTTGGCGGTCTCGATCTCGACGAGGACGTCGTTCACGGCGACGGTGTCGCCGGCCCGCACCTTCCACGACACGATCTCGGCCTCGGTGAGTCCCTCGCCCACGTCGGGCAGGGCGAACCGCTGGTGCACAGGTCCCCTTCGGGTTCTTCGGGTTTCGCTGGTTCCGGGTTTCCCCGGGAGTTCCCGGGGCGTCGGCGCGGCGGGCGCCTCAGGCGGCGAGCGCCTGCTCCACGGCGTCGAGCACGCGGTCCACCGTGGGCAGGTAGTGCTCCTCCACGCGCGCCGCCGGGTACGGCAGGTGGTACCCGCCGACCCGCTTCACGGGCGCCTCCAGGGAGTAGAAGCACCGCTCGGTGACCTGCGCGGCGAGCTCCGCGCCGGTGCCGTGCGACAGCGGCGCCTCCTGCACGACGACGAGCCGGCCGGTGCGCCGCACCGACTCCGCCACGGTGTCCACGTCCAGCGGGGAGATCGAGCGCAGGTCCACGACCTCCAGCTGCGTGCCGTCCTCGGCGGCAGCGGCGGCGGCGTCCAGCGCCGGCTTCACCGTGGGCCCGTACGCCACGAGCGTGGCGTCGGTGCCGGGGCGCAGCACGCGCGCGCGGTGCAGGGGCGTCACCTCGCCCGGGGCCAGGGCGGTGTCGACGTCGCCCTTCTCCCAGTAGCGCCGCTCCGGTTCCAGGAACAGCACCGGGTCGGCGGAGGCGATGGACTGCTGCACCGTCCAGTACGCGTCGTGCGCGTTCGACGGGTACACCACGCGCAGGCCGGGGACGTGCGCGAACAGCGCCTCGGGGCTCTCGGAGTGGTGCTCCACCGAGCCGATGCCGCCGCCGGCGGGCATGCGGATCACCACCGGCACGGACAGCCGCCCGCGCGAGCGCGCCCGCAGCTTCGCCAGCTGGGTGACGATCTGGCTGAACGCGGGGTACACGAAACCGTTGAACTGGATCTCGCACACCGGCCGGTACCCGCGCAGCGCCATGCCGAGGGCGGTGCCCACGATCCCGGCCTCCGCCAGCGGCGTGTCCAGGACGCGGTCCTCGCCGAAGTCCTTCTGCAGGCCGTCGGTGACGCGGAAGACGCCACCGAGGCGGCCGATGTCCTCGCCCATCAGCAGGACCCGCGGGTCCCGCTCCATCGCGGCCCGCAGGCCGGCGTTGATCGCCTTGGCGATCGGCATGCGCTCCATCAGCGGTCCCTCCCGGCGGTGGCGTGCTGCTCGTCCTGCTCGTGGCGGGCCCACGCGGCGAGGAACTCGTCGCGCTCGGCCACGACCTGCGGGTGCGGCTCGGCGTAGGCGTGCTCGAACATCGACGCGGGCTCCGGGTCGGGCATGTCCCGCACCCCGGCGCGCAGCCGCTCGGCGAAGGCGTCGGCCTCGGCGGCCAGCCGCTCCTCGAACGCGTCGTCGAGCACGCCCTCGACGCGCAGGTGGGCGCGGAAGCGGTCGATCGGGTCCTTCTCGCGCCAGGCGTCCACCTCCGCGGCGTCGCGGTAGCGGCCCGGGTCGTCGGCGGTGGTGTGCGCGCCCATCCGGTACGTGTACGCCTCGACGAACGTGGGGCCACCGCCGGAGCGGGCGCGCTCCAGCGCGGAGCGGACCACCGCGAGCACCGCCAGCACGTCGTTGCCGTCGACGAGGACGCCGGGCATGCCGGCACCCTCGGCGCGCCGGTGCAGCGGCACGGGCGACTGCCGGCGCACGGGCTCGGAGATCGCCCACTGGTTGTTCTGGCAGAGGAACACCACGGGCGCGTTGTAGACGGCCGCCCAGTTCAGCGCCTCGGCCGCCTCGCCCTGGCTGGTGGCGCCGTCGCCGAAGCAGGCGACGACGGCGGTGTCGCGCGCGGGGTCGCCGGTGCCGACCGCGCCGTCGCGCTGCACGCCCATCGCGTAGCCGACGGCGGGCAGCATCTGCGCGGCGATCACGAGCGTGTACGGGTGCACCCCGTGCGCCACCGGGTCCCACCCGCCGTGGTCGACACCGCGGAACAGGCTCAGCAGGTGCAGCGGGTCCACCCCGCGCGCCAGCAGGAAGCCGTGGTCGCGGTAGCTGGGGAAGACGTGGTCCTGGCGGCGCAGGGCGCGCGCGGCACCGACCTGGGCGGCCTCCTGACCCCGGCTGCCCGCCCACAGGCCCAGCTCGCCCTGCCGCTGCAGGGCCTCGGCCTCCGCGTCCAGGCGGCGCAGCAGCACCAGGTCCCGCAGCACCTCCAGCGCCTCGGCGGGCTCCAGGTGCACGTCGTGGTCCGGGTGCGGGCGGCGGGCGCCGGTGGCGTCCAGCAGCTGCACCATCTCCCCGGCGCGGGCCCGGGCCGGGCCGACCGCTGCGTCGGTCACGCGCTCCTCCTGTCGTGGTCCGGTCCTCGTGGCGGTTCGACGCCCCGCACGAACCTACGGTTCCGTACGTTACGGGTGCGTACCTTACGCGAGGGTAGGTCCGCGCACGAGACGTGCGCCGCGCCGGACGGGTGCGCATGACCCTGCCGGTGGCGCTGTCGCACGTGATCGCGATGGTGCTGATGACCCTGTCGCTGTCGACGTTCCTGAACCTCACCCGCCTGGCGGCCCGGGAGCGCCGCACCACCGCGCACCTGGCCGCCGAGCAGCGCCGCCGCCACGACGAGCTGCTGCGCGCGGCGCTGCGGCGACCGGTGCACCTGCCCGGGACCACGGCCCGGGTCGGGGCGAGCGTCGGGGTGGCGGGGACGGCGGCGCCCGTGGACCACGAGGCCCTGCTGCGGCGGGCCGACGCGGCGATGTACGAGGACAAGCGCCGCCGCCGGGCCGAGGCGGGGACGGCGGCGGTGCGGTCACCCGGCTGAGACCGGCGCGTCAGCGCAGGCGCGCCGCCACGTCGAGCAGGCGGGAGTTCGCAGCCGTCTCGGCGACGGTGACGCGCACCCCGTCGGTGCCGTAGCCGCGCACGGACAGCCCCTCGACGCCGAAGGCGTCCACGAGCGCGGGCGTGCGCTCGCCCACCGGCAGCCACACGAAGTTGCCCTGGGCGTCGGGGACGTCCCAGCCCTGCTCGCGCAGACCGTCGGCCACCCGGTGCCGCTCGGCGACCAGCGCAGCGACCCGCTCCATCAGCTCGGCCTCGGCCGCCCGCTGCAGGGACGCCACCACCGCCGCCTGCGCGATGCCGGACACCCCGAACGGGGTCGCCGCCCGCCGCAGCGCCGCAGCCACCTCGGGGTGCGCCGCGGCCACCCCGGCGCGCAGTCCCGCCAGCCCGTACGCCTTGGAGAAGGTGCGCAGCACCACGACGTTCGGGTGGGCACCCAGCAGGTCCACGCCGTCCGGGACGTCCGGGTCGTCCACGAACTCCCGGTATGCCTCGTCGAGGACCACGAGCACGTCCCCGGGCACCCGCGCGAGGAAGTCGGCCAGCTCCCCGGAGCGGATCGCCGGTCCGGTGGGGTTGTTCGGGGAGCACAGCAGCACCAGCCGGGTGCGCTCGGTGATCGCCGCGAGCATCGCGGGCAGGTCGTGGCGGGCGTCGGCCGTCAGGGGCACCGGCACCGGCACGGCACCGACGACGCTCGCGGCGATGGGGTACGCCTCGAACGAGCGCCACGCGAAGACGACCTCGTCGCCGGGGTCGCAGGTGACCTCCACCAGCTGCGCGAGGAGCCGCACGCTGCCGGTGGCCGCCACGAGCTGCTCGGGCGCCACGCCCCAGCGCTCCCCCACCGCCTCCAGCAGCGCCCGCGACGCCGGGTCGGGGTAGCGGTTGACCTCCGCGGCCGCCCGGGTGATCGCCACCAGCACGCTCGGCAGCGGCGGGTACGGGTTCTCGTTGGAGGAGAGCTTGAAGACCTCCACCCCCTCGCGCACGGCGGGGGGCCGACCGGCCACGTAGGCGGGCACCCGCGCCACGTGCGCCCGCAGGCGCGGGAGGAGCTCGGCAGCGCTGGAGGTCGGCACGCGGTCAGCTTAGGACCGGGCCGCGGCACCCGGGCCGGACCTCCCGTCCCACCACCCCGGCCCCGCCCCCGCCGGGCCCGTGACGGGCACGCCCGCCGGGGCGCGGGTACGGTCACCTGGCGGCGGCGCCCCGGCCGGCCGCGGCGCCGCCCGCGCGAGCACCCCACGCCCACCACGAGCAGCTGGACGGTCACCATGCGCGACGGCAGCACCGAGCCGACCCCGGAGATGGTCGACGTCGAGGACGACCCCTCGGCGCTGCGCTCCACGTTCGCCCTGTTCCCCTCGGGGGTGGCGGCGATCTCCGCGGTCGTCGAGGGGGAACCGGTGGTGCTGGTGGCCTCCTCCTTCCAGGTCGGCATCTCCCTGGACCCGCCGCTCGTGCTGTTCGCCGTGCAGCACACCTCCAGGAGCTGGCCCCGGCTGCGCACCGCACCGCGCCTGGGGGTGTCGGTGCTCGGTGAGGCCCACGACGGCGCGGCGCGCCAGCTGGCCTCGAGGGCGGCCGACCGCTTCGCCGGCATCACCACCACGACGACGCCCGACGGCGCCCACCTCGTGCACGGCGCACCGGTGTGGATGGAGTGCAGCGTCCACTCGGAGGTCCCCGCCGGCGACCACGACGTCGTCCTGCTGCGCGTGCACGGCACCGGCACCGTCCCCGACACCGAGCCGCTCGTCTGGCACGGCTCCTCCTTCCGCGCCCTCACCCCGCGGAGCGCTCCCTGACCACCCACCGCCGGCCCCGGCGGGGTGCTCACGACCGCTCCGCCCGGTAGTCGAAGACGTCGACGCGCGCACCGGGCGCGTCGAGGAAGGCGGCCGCGGAGGACCGGTAGGACACCAGGGCCTCGTCGGTGCTGGCGTCCACCAGCGCGGCGGTGTCCAGGTACGTGCGCCACCCGTGGGACGTCAGCGGGTCGCGCGCGACGTCCGCGGCGAAGTCCGGGTCCTCCCCGACGTCGCGGCGCACCACGGTGCGCCAGGCCGACGCCTGCGCGGCCCGCCCGTCCAGCGCGGGCACCACGTCCCCGGTGTGCTCCAGGGAGAGCACCCGCACCTCCGCCGGCACCTCGATGCCGTCCACCGGTGACCCGGCGGTGACCACGTGCGTGACGAGGTAGCGGGCGCGGAACGCCTCGTCGGCGGCCAGCGACGCCGCGGTCAGACCGCCCTGGCTGTGCCCGGCCAGCATGACCGGCTCCCCCGCCCCGACACCGGCCCGCCGCATCGCCTCGGCGACGGCCGCGGCGGTGGCGGTGGGCTCACCGGCCACGGCCCGCAGGTTGGTCGTCAGGTCCATGGGGGTGCCGCCGGCCGACGGCAGCGGTGTCCAGTCCTGCGTGCCGGGCACCTCGACGATCCACGCCCGCCGCCCGTCCGCACCCGTGACCCGCTCCAGCCGGACGGTGCCCGGCTCCGGCGTGCCGGCCGGGGGCATCCGGTCCCCCACGGAGCCCGCCCGGCCGTGCGGGGCGAAGCCGGTGGACTGGTGCGCCACCCCGTCGAGGACCTCCGCGATGCCCCGCGGCGGCCGGGTCGGCACGGCCCGCGGCGCGGCGGGAACCACCCGCACCGGCGTCTCGCGGAACAGCGGCCCGAGCGCCCCGAGGGCCGTGAAGGCCCCGGCGAGCTCCGTCGCCCCCGCGTCCGGCCGCAGCACCTGCGGGGCGAGCACGGTGAGCCCCGCCCCCAGCACGGGCACCTGGACGGACGCGGCCCGCAGCACCGCCGGCGCGGTGGCGACGGCCTCCTGCACCAGCCACGGGTGCCGCGCCAGGAGCAGCCCCGCCCGCTGGACGTCGGCGCGGACGCGGTCGTCGACGGCACCGTGCTCCTCCGCCGCGATCACCGCCAGCGCCTCCAGGTCCACCGCGCCCGTGGCCGCGACCTGAGCCAGGGCCCGCACCAGCACCACGTCCTGCGCCTGCGCCGTGCGCAGCGCCACGTCGGCGGCGAGCACGCCCGCGGCCCCGGCCACCAGCGCCGGTGCGGCTTCCACGACGACCTCGGCGGCGGCGCGCCGAGCCACCTGCACGACGGCCGCCACGGTCTCCTCGCCCACCCTGTAGCGCAGCGACGCCGTGCGCAGCAGCCCCGCCAGCAGCAGCACCCGCGCCGCCAGCGGCGCGGCCGCCCCCGGCCCCAGCAGCAGCTCACCCAGGGCCCGCGCCGCCGGCAACCCCGTGGCCGGCGCCAGCGGGACGCTCACCAGCAGCGCGGGGTCCAGCGCCAGACCCGCCAGGTCCGTGCCGCACGCCGCCACGTCGGCCGCGGCCCCCGCCAGCACACCGGCGGCGGCGTCGAGCACGTCCGGGTCGACGGCGACGGCGCCCGCGCTGACGTCCAGGGCGCCGTTCACACCGCACCCGCCAGGGGTCCCGCACCGGGGGCGGTCGCGACCCCGAGCGCCACGACCGCGTCGCGGTGGGCGGCGAGCCGGCCGGCGGCCTCCTCGCACGCCGCGGCGACGGCCGCGGCGCCGCGGGCCAACTCCTCCAGGCGGGAGCGGAACGCCGCGGCGCTCGCACCGTCCCACTCGACACCGGCGACCCCGGCGAGCCGGGCGTGGACCTCCCGCACCCGGGCGCCGGTCCGGGCGGCCTCCCGCGCCAGCTCCCCCAACCGCTCATCGCCCAGTCCCGCTGCCACGCGCACCTCCTCCTCCGGCCGGCTGCGGCCGGTGCTCGTCCCGCCCCGGGACGCTAGGGCGGCCCCCGACCGGCACCGGCCGCACGCGCACCCCCTGTGGAGGACCGGCCCGGTGGCCGGGGTGTGGAGCACCGGGCGAGCATGGGGACGTGGGCAGCGCACGGGAGTTCCTCAAGCGGGCGGGCTCGGCACCGCCGGGAGCGCTGGCGGCCGAGGCCGCCGGCCTGGCGTGGCTGGCGGAGGCGGACGGCGCAGCCGTGTGCCCCGTGCGCGAGGTGCGCCCGGACGCCCTCGTGCTCGACCGGGTCGAGGAGGTGCCCCCCACGGCGGCGGCCGCGGAGTCCTTCGGGCGCGACCTCGCCACCACCCACGCCGCGGGCGCCGACCGCTTCGGCGCACCGCCCCCCGGGGTCGCCGGCGACACCTGGATCGCGTCGCTGCCGCTGCCGGCGAGCCCGGCCCCCGAGCCGTGGGGCGTCTTCTACGCGACCCGGCGCCTGCAGCCGTACCTGCGCACCGCCCGCGACAGCGGGGCTGTGGACGCCGCGGGTGCCGCGCTCGTCGAGCGCGTCTGCGCGCGGCTCGCGGACGGCGACGAGGCCCTCGCGGCGGGTGCCGGACGACCCGCCCGCCTGCACGGCGACCTGTGGTCCGGCAACGTCCTGTGGTCCGCCGACGGCGCGGTGCTCATCGACTGCGCCGCCCACGGCGGTCACCCCGAGACGGACCTGGCGATGCTGGCGCTGTTCGGGCTGCCCCACCTGGACCGGGTGCTCGCCTCGTACGCGGAGGCGGCCGGCACCGCCGACGGCTGGCGCGAGCGGGTGCCGCTGCACCAGCTGCACCCGCTGCTCGTGCACGCCGCCCTGTTCGGCGGCGGCTACGGCACGCAGGCGGTGCGGGCCGCCGAGCGTGCGCTGGCCCTGTGAACGCCGCACCCCTCGCGCTGCCGTTCGAGCACCCCGTGGAGCTGCTGCACCTGCTCGTCTCCCCGGAGCACGCCTACTTCGGCCGCCCGCGGGACGGTGCCGCCGACGTGCCCACCCACGACCTCGACGAGGTGGAGGTCGTGGCCGGCAAGGGCCTGCGCGGGGACCGCTTCTTCGGCAAGGCCGCCCACATGGACGCCGCCGTGACGTTCCTCGCGGTCGAGGCGTGGGAGGCGGTCGCCGCCGACCTGGGCCTGCCCGCCCCGCCGGACCCGCTGCTGGCGCGGCGCAACCTCGTCGTGCGCGGCGCGGAGCTGGACCCGCTGCGCGGGCACGAGTTCGAGCTGGTCACCACCGCCGGGACGGTGCGCTTCCGCGGCGGGCGGCCGGCGAACCCGTGCGCCTGGATGGACCGCGTGGTCGCCGACGGGACGCACCGGGCGCTGCGCGGGCGCGGCGGCCTGCGCTGCACCCCGGTGACCGGCGGTCGCCTGTCCCGCGGACCGGGCACCCTGCGCTCGCCGGTGCCGCTGGACCCCACCCGCGCCGGCGAGGCCGTCCTGCGCCGCACCCCCCTGCCCTGACCCCGGGTGCGCCCCCGGCGAGCACCGCGCAGGCTGGAGCCATGGTGAACGAGGGCGACCACGTCAGCTGGAACACCCCGCAGGGCGAGACGACCGGGAAGGTGGTCTCGAAGGAGACCGACGACTTCGAGCTGGACGGCAAGCAGCGCCGCGCCTCGGAGGACGACCCGCAGGTCGTCGTGGAGAGCGACAAGAGCGGCAAGCGGGCCGCGCACAAGGAGTCCTCGGTCGAGGAGGCCTGACGTCCGCGGCCGGCGGGCGGACGGGCGGGGCGGGCGGTACCCGCGACCGTGGGACCATGGCGCCGTGACCGCAGCCGACGTGGACCTCGCCCCCGCCAGCCTCGGAGAACCGGCCCTCGGCCCCCTCGACGGCCGCTACCGCCGATCCGTCGCGCCGCTGGCCGAGCACCTCTCGGAGGCGGCGCTGAACCGCCGACGGGTCCACGTCGAGGCCGAGTGGCTCATCCACCTCGGCACGCACGACGTCGTGCCGGGCGTGCGCCGCCTCACCGACGACGAGGTCGCGCTGCTGCGCGCGCTGCCGCTGCGCTTCGACGCCGCGGCCGTGGCCGAGCTCGCCGAGATCGAGCGCGTCACCGTCCACGACGTCAAGGCCGTGGAGTACTGGATCAAGCGGCGCCTCGAAGGCACCTCGCTGGCCGACGTCGCCGAACTGGTGCACCTGTTCTGCACCAGCGAGGACATCAACAACCTCTCCTACGCCCTCATGGTGCGCGACGCGGTGCAGCAGGTGTGGCTGCCGGCCGCGACCGCCCTCACCGACGACGTGGCGCGCATGGCCCACGAGCTGCGCGACCTGCCGATGCTCAGCCGCACCCACGGCCAGCCCGCCACCCCCACCACGCTCGGCAAGGAGCTCGCGGTCCTGGCGCACCGGCTGCGCCGCCAGCTGGCCCGCGTGGCGCGCGCGGAGTTCCTCGGCAAGTTCAACGGCGCCACCGGCACCTACGCCGCCCACCGGGCCGCCGTGCCGGGCACCGACTGGCCGGCGGTCTCGAAGTCGTTCGTGGAGTCCCTCGGCCTGACGTGGAACCCGCTGACCACGCAGATCGAGTCGCACGACTGGCAGGCCGAGCTGTACGCCGACGTCGCCCGCTTCGGCCGGGTGCTGCACAACCTCTGCACCGACGTGTGGACGTACATCTCCTACGGCTACTTCGCGCAGGTCCGCGGCCAGGGCACCGTCGGCTCCTCGACGATGCCGCACAAGGTCAACCCGATCCGCTTCGAGAACGCCGAGGCGAACCTGGAGGTCTCGGGCGGGCTGTTCCGCGTGCTGGAGGAGACGCTGACGACCTCGCGCCTGCAGCGCGACCTCACCGACTCCTCCACGCAGCGCAACATCGGCGTCGCCTTCGGCCACTCCCTGCTGGCGATTGAGAACGTCCGCAAGGGCCTGGCCGGCCTGGACGCGGTGCCGCAGGCGCTGGCCGCCGACCTGGACGCCACCTGGGAGGTGCTCGGCGAGGCGGTGCAGTCGGTGATGCGCGTGCACGGCCTGCCCGAGCCGTACGAGCGGCTCAAGGAGCTCACCCGCGGCCGCAAGGTGGACCAGGCGAAGCTGCGTGAGTTCGTCGCGGGTCTCGGGCTGCCCGACGGCGAGGCCGCGCGCCTGTCGCTGCTCACCCCCGGGGACTACACCGGTGACGCCTCCGCGCTGGTGGACGCGCTGGACCGGCCCGCCGACTGAGGTGCGTGCGGTCCTCGTCGAGGAGTTCGGGGCTCCTCCGCGCCTGACGCGGGTCCCCGACCCCGCGCCCGCCCCGCACGGGGTGGTCGTCGCCGTCGAGGCGACGGGGGTGTGCCGCAGCGACTGGCACGCCTGGCAGGGCCACGACGAGGACGTGGTGCTCCCGCACGTGCCCGGGCACGAGCTCGCCGGCACCGTCGTGGCGGTCGGTGCGGACGTGCGCGGCTGGCGTCCCGGGGACAGGGTCACCACCCCGTTCGTCACGGCCTGCGGCACCTGTCCGGAGTGCGCCGCGGGGCAGCAGCAGGTGTGCCGCGCGCAGACGCAGCCCGGCTTCACCGGCTGGGGGTCGTTCGCCGACCTGGTGGCCCTGGACCACGCGGACGTGAACCTGGTCCGCCTGCGCGCAGACCTGCCCACCAGCGCGGCCGCGGCGCTGGGCTGCCGGGTCGCGACGGCGTTCCGGGCGGTCTCGGACGTGGGGCGGGTGCGCCCCGGCGAGTTCGTCGCCGTGCACGGGTGCGGCGGTGTGGGCCTGTCGGCCGTGGCGGTCGCCGCCGCGGCGGGCGCGCGGGTGGTGGCCACCGACCTGTCCCCGGCTGCGCGGGCACTGGCCACCTCCTTCGGCGCCGAGCACGTGGTCGACCCCGCCGACGGCCCTGTCGCGGCCGCGGTCGAGCACCTCACCGGTGGTGGCGCCCACGTGTCGATCGACGCGGTGGGCTCACCGGTGACGTGCGAGGCGTCGGTGCGGTGCCTGCGCCGCCGGGGCCGTCACGTGCAGGTCGGGTTGCTGCCGGCCGCGGTGGGGCGGCCCTCGGTGCCGATGGACCGCGTCATCGCGCTGGAGCTGCAGGTCCTCGGCAGCCACGGCATGGCCGCTCACGACTACCCGCGTCTGATGTCGCTGGTGATGTCGGGCGCCTTTCCCCTGGGACGCCTGGTGGGCCGGGAGCTCCCGCTGGAGGCTGGTCCCCGGGCGCTGAGCGAGCTGGAGCGTCCGGGGACCGCCGGCATCACCGTGCTGCGACCCTGATCACCGCGCCCGGCGTCACAGGTAGGGGCGAGTGATCAGCTCGACGCCGTGCCCCGCGGGGTCCATGACGTAGAAGCCGCGGCCGCCGTGCTCGGTGTTCGTCTCTCCCGGGCGGGTGCGTCGTGGATCGGCCCAGTACGTCGCACCTCGCTCGCACAGCAGCGTGAGCGCCCGGTCGAAGAGGTCGTCGTCGACCAGGAACGCGTAGTGCTGCATCTGGATGTCGACGGGTGGTTCGGCGAACTGGAGCAGCACGCCGTCGGGCAGCAGGAGGTTGGTGAACGCACCCCAGCTCGGTGCGGGGAGCGCCTCGAGCAGGTCTCTGTAGAACCGCGCCGACTCCTCGCGGTCGACGGCGGCGATGATGGTGTGGTTGAAGCTGGCAGGCATGGCGGGGCTCCCTCCGAGTCGAACCCTGGTGGGAACCCGGCACGGCGGCACGACGGTCGCCATCGACGTCATGTGGTCCGCGAACGCGAGGGAGACGAGGTGTCGTCGATCCCTGCGCCAACCGGGGTGGTGCACCTCCTGCACGTCCGCCCATCCGGGGCTCACCCTCGACGCTAACAGCACCGCTCCCGCTGCGGAAGAACCCTGTGAACGCAGGAAAGGCCCTGCACCCCCCTCACCA